>DATLVQ010000001.1:0-3912 GCA_035577325.1 Bryobacteraceae bacterium
CGTTCTGGCGGCGCTGAGCGGCGCTGCAGGCTTGTTGATCGCGTATTGGACTCGCTCGGTGCCCGAGATGCTCTCCGGCCAAGGCTATGACTTGTACCTGAACCTGGGTATAGATTGGACGGTGATCGCCTTCCTGTTCGCGATTTCACTCGCCGCCGCGGTTGTGTTCGGCCTGCTGCCGGCCATCGAGACTACGCGCCTGAATCTGGTGGATGCTCTCAAGGAAGGCTCAGGCAGCGTAACCGCCGGACGCCGCCGCCATTTATGGCGCAGTGCGCTGGTCGTGAGCCAGGTATCGCTCTCAATGGCCGCGCTGGTCAGCGCTGCTTTCTTCGCGCAACACCTGGTCAGCCTGCTGCGCACCGACCTCGGCTTCAAACCCAAGAACGTGCTTACGGCGGAGACCGATCTTTTTGCGGCCGGCCTGAACGAATCCCGCGGCCGCGTTTTTTATCGCAGCACCCTCGACCAGCTTCAGGCTATGCCGCAGGTCGCCGCGGCTGCCTGGACCACGTTTCTGCCCATGAGCGGTTCGGGTGGCGGCAATCGCCGCAGAATGGAAGTGCAAGGCTACACAGCTCCGGACGGCAAACCGCTGGCGGTGGTGACGGATACGATCACGCCCGGCTTTCTGCGCACGGTGGGCATTCCGCTGGCCGCGGGACGTGACTTTGCGTGGTCCGATGACAAGACGGCTGCGCAAGTGATGATCGTCAACCAGGCGTTTGTAGGCGCTTACCTGAAGGGCCGAGAGCCGTTGGGCGTGGCGGTACGCGTCGAAGGCACCTGGCGCACCATCGTGGGCGTGCACCGCGACTATTATTACCGGACTCCCCTCCCCCCGCCGCAGGGGCCCGCGGCTTTTCTGCCCATGGCGCAGGACTACAGCACGCATGCCATCGTCGTGGTTCGCACGAAGACCAATCCATCGCTTTTAGCCGTACCCTTGCGGCAGGCGATTCAGGGTTTCGACGCGAATCTTCCGGTGGCCGCCATGATGACCATGGAAGAAAACGTCGGCTACCAGTTCATCGATACCAAGGTCATGACCGGAACGCTGATTCTGTTTGGCGCCATCTCCATGGTTCTCGCGGCCATGGGACTCTACGGCGTGCTCGCCACTTTCGTGAACCAGCGGCGTCGCGAGTTCGGCGTGCGTACGGCGATGGGAGCGACGCCGGGCGATCTGCGCGGCATGGTGCTCTTTCAGAGCACGCGGCTGACCCTGATCGGCGTAGCGGGTGGGCTCCTATTGTCAATCGCGTGCGCGAAACTATTGCAGTCCGCAATCGAGGACCTCTCGATTTCGAATCCGGCGATCTATTTGTCGGGGGCTTTGGGAGTCGCAGTCATGGCGGTACTTTCGACGGTGGTGCCGTCGAGAACCGCTGCAAGTATGGACCCGATTGTGGCGTTGCGGTACGAATAAACCGCCAGCGTGCAGGACGTACGTTAAGGTCGATCAGGATTAGCTCATCGCGCTAGTGCGAAAGCAAATATCGCGTTTCCCGCGGCGATGCTCACGAACTGCCGGCCGTTGACGAGGTAGGTCACAGGATTGGCGCGGATAATGCCGCCCAGATTCTGGCGCCAAACCTCCCTGCCCGTCTCGGCGTCGAGCGCGAAGAAATGGCCTTCGTCGCTGCCGCCGAATACGAGTTGGCCGCCCGTGGTAAGCACGCCGGCCCAGGGCTTCGTGTGCAGATCGTAATTCCACACGCGCTCGCCGGTTTGCGGATTGAGGGCGCGGACGGCGCCGTGACCCGGATCTTCGGGCAGATCGATGAGCGGCACGCTACCGATGTAGCGGTTGCCGGGGCTGTACTCCTGCTCGCCCTTGTGATAGACGCTGTGGTTTTCCCAAACCGACAGGTAAAAGAGCTTCGTCTGCGGATTGTAGCTGGGTGAATACCAGTTGGTCGCACCCTGCACGCCCGGCCAGATGTAAGTTCCCTCGGGCGATGGATCGATATTGGGCAGCCGGATCGGATGGCCTGCCGTGTCCAGCCCCTTGGCCCAGGTTTGCTTGGCGAACGGCGTGCCGAAAAGGAAAGTCCCCTTCTCGCGGTCCAGAACGTAGTAGAAGCCGTTGCGGTGCGCCCAGTAAATAAGCTTGCGTGGCTGGCCGCGCCATTCTGCGTCGACCAATACCGGCACCTGCGTGGCATCCCAATCGTGGACGTCGTGCGGCACGAACTGGAAATACCATTTGAGCTTGCCGGTATCGGCGTCGAGGGCAATGGCGCTGTCGGAGTACAGATTGTCGCCGTGCCGCGAATCGCCGTTCCAATCGGGCGAGGGATTCCCGGTGCCCCAGATGATGAGGTTCTGTTCGGCGTCGAACGAGCCGGTCACCCATGTCGGCGCGCCGCCGGTTTTCCATGCGTCGCCGGGCCAGGTCTCGCTGCCGGGCTGTCCTGGCTCGGGAATAGTCCAGAAGCGCCAGCGGCGCTTGCCTGTGGCCGCGTCGTAAGCGTCCAGAAAGCCGCGAACGCCATACTCGCCGCCGCTGATACCGCAAATGACCATGTCTTTCACTATCAGCGGAGCCACCGTGATGCTGTGGCCGGTGGTGTGATCCGCTACGCGCACGTCCCACAAGACAGCGCCAGTCTTGGCGTCGAGCGCGACCAGATGGGCGTCCACGGTGCCGACAAAAATCCGGTCGCCAAGAATCGCGACGCCTCGATTGACCTGCCCACAACAAACGTTGATGCGGTTTGGCAGCTCGCGACGGTAACGCCAATACTGGCGGCCGGTGGCGGCGTCGAGAGCCACCACATTGCTCGGCGGCTCGGTCAGATACATGATGCCATCGGCCACGAGCGGCGTCGTTTCGACCATCAGGGGGGTCGGCATTTGATAAACCCACTCGACCTTGAGCCGGGAGGCGGTCTGGTGCGAAATCTGATCCAGGCTGCTGTAACGCCAGCTGCGGTACGAACCCGAATAAGTCATCCAGTTGCCCGGATCTTTGCCGGCATTGAGCAGCCGTTCGTAGGTGACCTGCGCTCCGACAAGGTCTGCCAAACAAATGGCAGCAAGGCAGATGAATATAATGCGCTGCATCCTCATGACGGCCTCATTCCGGACGGAGTGACGCAAGATAGGCGACGAGATCGTCCAGCGGCTCGCCGGCGAGCGAATCTTTGTACGACGGCATCTTCGAGACTTTCTCAACCGTGTAAGCGTGGAGCGCGGCCTTTTCGTACGAGTGCAACTGCTGGTTCATGTCCATCAACTGCACGGTGTAGGTGTCCTCGTTCAGGATGAATCCTTCGCCCGGCTTGCCGGAGGCGTCTTTGAAACTGGCCACCCAGTAGCGTGGCTGGACGTCGGCGCTGGGATCGACGATGGACTGGCGCAGATGATCGCTGGACCGCATTTTTCCGATTTGCGTGAGATCCGGGCCAAGCCCGCCGCCGTCTCCGGACACGCGGTGGCACCCGATGCATCCTTTGGACCGGAAGAGAGCGGCGCCGCGAGCCGCATCACCCGCCGAACCGCCGCTCCCCGCGTTGAGAGAGCGGATGTACGCGATGATCTGCCACACCCGGTCCTCCATATAAAAAAGCGAGGGCATTTCCGTGCCAGGGATGCCTTCGGTGATATTGGTGAGAAGATTGGCGTCGGAACTGCCGTGATAGAACCGGCCACTCGCGAGGTTCGGGCCACGGCCGCCTTCCGCGCGCATCCCGTGACACGGCGCGCAATGGGAGCGAAACGTTTTCGCGCCGAGAGCGATGTCCTCCGGCGAGGTGCGCGGGTTGCGCACGGGCTGCTGCGCGGCGACCGATACGGCCGAAATCAATATGGCTAGTGTGCGCATGGCAAGCTGTCTGGACCGGCACATTATATACCTGCCGGTATCCAACGAGCAGCATCTTCCACGGCACCGCTTGATTTTGCGGC
>DATLVQ010000002.1:0-22394 GCA_035577325.1 Bryobacteraceae bacterium
TGCGAGCTCTCATAAACCGGCCGGCCGAGCGATAGGTTCAGGACGCGGATGTTGTACTGGTCTTTCAAGTCGATTGCGTCGTGGATGGCCCTGATCACCAGGCTGTCGGTGCTCATGCCATGGTTGTCCAGCACCTCGAAATCGACGATGTTGGCGTTCGGCGCAACACCCTTGAAAGTCGCGGTAAAGGCAGAGCCGGTTGACGACTTGCCGTTGCCCGCCAGAATGCCCGCCACATGCGTGCCATGCCCGTATTCGTCACCCTTGCGCCCGTTCAATACCTCGCTGTAAACAACACGCGATTCGTGTGAATTGGCCTGCTCCAGATCGGCGTGTTTCGCTATGCCACTATCCACAACCGCAATACCAATCCCAGTGCCGTCCAAACCGATTTGCCAAGCCGACGGGGCGTTGATGGTTTGCTCGGAATAGTCGAACTGCGCGCTGACCTGACGGTCGGCCGAAACGTACAGCACGTTCGGATCGTCGGAGAGCGCGTCGATAGACGCCGCGGGCGCCGTGAAACTGGCCGCGCGGAACCGTTTCAAATGGTCCTTGAGTTTCGCTCCCTTACCGGTAAATTTGGCAATGTCGGCGTCTGACGGATCGTTCTGATACTGCACGATCACGTCGACCGAAGCGCCCGGCTGGCCCAGTTTACCTGCCAGATCTCCGGAGATCTTGTGCCGGTCGGCATACAGCGTGCCTGCCAGCAAACCTCCCCAGAGAATTACCCACAACGACATCTTCCTCATTGGCTGCTTGTCTCCCATCTCAAAGTTTGTCTCGCCCGGAGTAGTGCACGCCCCGCGCCATGATCTGGTGGACATAAAAGATTGAAAACAAATAAGTTTTTTCAGACCGCGGGTGCTCAAAACCGACAGGTTGCCGGGTCTTGAGGCGGTGACTTGGATACTAATCCGTTGAAATCATTGGATATGCCAGAATGCCGGGGATCCCGCCAAATAGCCGGTTATTCTTCGGGTTCGGTCTTCTCGACAAATCGCTCGACATGCACGCGATAAATGGCGGGTTTGCCCTGCTTGTCGCTTTGAAAGAAGATCTGCTGGCTGTCGTGGGAAAAAATCGGCGCCGCAGTGGCCGGATCGGTTGCCCGGTGCTCGCAGAGCGTCAGTTCGCGTTGCGTGGTGCGCAGCAACAATAGAATGTGCGGCGACGCCTTGTTGCGGCTCGCGCCTACGAAGACCGACGTGTCGCGATTGGCGTCAAAATGCACGAACTGGCTGGTTTTCGCGACGAACTGGTCCTGGTTGGCGTCGGGCGTGTGTTCGCGGATCGTGTTAAGCTGCGTCTGTTCTTCGGGGAAATGCAGATAGAGGATAGTGCGCCCGTCCGCCGCCCAGCGCGCCGGCCCGATAGGGCCCGCAGCGATCTTCAGCTTCCGGTTCTGCTGGCCGTCGAAATTGACCAGCCATAGGGCGCTCGATTCCTGCCGATAGAGCACTTGCGTACGGCGCGGCCGGCTCACCGGATCACTGAGTAGCCACGGAACCTCGGCGATGGTGGCGGCCGTGCCCTTGGCCATTCCCACGAGACGAAGCCGCGAGGCGCCGCCCCGGGATTCGCCGAACATAGCGTACAGACCGTCATCGGTGACACTTGCGCCGGCGCAACGCTGCCAGCCGTCCGGCACGCTATAGATCTCGCGCTCGCGAAGCTTCGAAAAATCCAGGCGCTTGAGCGCCGATCCATCGAAGTAACAGACGCTGCGCTCGTCGGGCATCAGGGTCAGGGACGAGCCATCGAGAGCCTTGGCGTTGGTGAGCTGCAGCCACTCGCCGGTTTTCAGATTGACGCGGAAAGCCTGCGGGGCGCCGGTGCGGTCACTCCAGCAAATGAGAAACTGTCCTTTGTGCGAAAGCACGCGGCCGTAATACGCGGGCAGGTAGGCAGAGTATGCCGGGCTGCTGAGACGAAATACATCGAGCTCGGTCGCCGGATCGGGAAAACGCAGCAGGTCCGATCCGAATACCGCGCCCTTGCCACGCTCCACCTGAAAACCGGCAGCCGCCAGGAATGTGAGCAGCGAGCGGCGTGTCCAACGGTGCGGCCGGGCCGCGAAAGGACCCATAAGCTCATGGTAACATCGGCGCCCAAAGCCACTTTGTAAAACTGCGGAGCTCCGCGCTGCGCTACTCACTGGCCTTGTGGTTCGATGAGGAGATGAATGCGCGGCCAGTGAAGCCGGCTGTACTGGTGATTTGCGCGCTGGCAATCTTCGCGTATTTCCTGGCTCTGGCGGGTCAGGGCATCTCGGCAGGATTCACTACCGACGACCTGGTGAAGCTGACCACATACTGGAATCAACCTCACGGCGCTTGTCAAAGTGAACGTCCTGTATTTCTCTCCTGCCTACCGCCCCATGGGCGCCTTGTTCTACCGCCCGATATTTGCCCTGGTGGGATTTTGGCCGTTTCCGTACCGCGTTTTCTGCTTTGTCTTCCTCATCGCAAATCTCGGGCTCCTCTGGCTTGCGATTCGGTCCATCACCCAGTCGCGTGAGATCGCGTCCCTCTCCACGCTGATCGGCGCTTTTCATCCACAGCTCGTGGATCTCTATTGGAACAACGGCGCCATCTATGACATCCTCTGCTTCACTTTTTACTTCGGAGCATTGCTCTACTACTTGCGGGCACGCCATGCAGGCCCCATCCTGAGTGTTCGTGAGAGCGCCGCCGCGTTCATGCTTCTGTATGTGGGCGCGCTGGACTCGAAGGAGATGGCTGTCACTCTCCCGGTGCTATTGATCCTCTATGAACTCATCTACTTCCCACCCCATACGAATTTCTGCTGCTTCTACGGCTATATTGCCGCGACAATACATTGAAGTGGATCGTGGAAATGTAAATGACGGGTACCATCATTACGTGATGATTTGGTGTGGTAACGCCCTACATCTGATCAAGCCAGCTGAACCAGCAAATCCACTTTGTCCAAGCAGCCAGACCTAGTTACGCGCGGGAAACCGCGATCGGGAACGCATGGCGTTGCTGATGTCTTTCAACCGATCCGGTACTGATCGGGCGCTATTGCCGCAGGTCGGTTACCAGCTGGAATGAGGGCGCTTGCGGCACTACGGCAGGTCCTCGATTTCAGACACGGACGGGGCTTTTTCGGAACGAACCCAATTTCAAAACAAAGTCCGTATATTCAACACCGTACGCACAGGTCTCAAGCCCCGAGCCGGGTCCGCCACCCAAACCGAAGCGGCCCCCGGCGGATCGGTGTTTGAGCGCTACTGTCCGTGGCTTGCCTTGTAATGCATGGCCAGCAGGTCCAGGCCGAAATCGCCGTTGTAATCGCGCCAGACGCTGTGGATATGGTTGGCGTTGTTCTGCGTGTTGTCGTACTCGACGAGGAATGCCGGGGCTTGCACACGATAGTAGTGCGGGCCGCCGCGCTGCTCGACACCGGCCCAGGCGAAGAAGATATTGGTGCCGGCTTTCTTCACCTGCTCCATACGCGACTGCGCGAGTTGCTCGGGCATATTGCCGGCATAGCTCGAGAGCAGCGTCTGCAGCAGTTCGAATTGCTTCTTGGTCATCTTGGCGGCGGAAAGACCCGACGGCTGGCCTTCGAGGGCCGCCTTGCGCGAGGCCATGGTCAGGATGTCCTTGTAAGCCTCCGGGGCGACGATGGCCACTTTCTTCTGCTCCGAAGTGAGCGATTCGAGGAGATCCCGCGCCAGATCCTCTTCAGCGGCCAGCACGCGCAGTCCCTTGCGAGGCCCTTCGCGGACTTCCGCCGGATTGGCGCCGAAGAAGCTGGGCGAGCCCGCGATCTTCCCGTTCACGATGGTGAAATTCTGGCTGACGTGATGACCCTCCACGCGGAACCCCCAGATGCCGGTATCGGACGGCTCGCCAAACACGCTGAAGTAGTATTTCTCCGGATTGCGCTCGGGATGGGTGGTGCTGGTGTCGGCCTGCTCGAGCTGCTTGAGCACATCCTCGAGGCTCATGATGGTGACAGCCTTGATGTAGCCCTGCTGGCTAAGCCCGGCGCTTAGCACGGCATGCGCCAGGGCGCGTTGCGGTGGCGTCATATCGAGCAGCGGCAGACCTTTGCGCTCGCGCGGAATGAAGTGCCAGTTCAGACGTTCTTCGTCCTGGAACTTGAAGGCCGCGCGAGCGTGCTGGTCCGGCGTCAACGACGCCAGAAAGTGCTGCGCCGCTTGCGTCATCACGGTGGAAGAGTTGATGCGGTAATAGGCCGAGGTGAGCAAGATCGCTCCTATCGTAAGGGCTGCCAGACGAAGAAACCAATTTCGCATTTTTTCCGCTCCTGAGTGAATTCGCACGCCGTGGGGCGAGCGGACTGACTGGTTAGCTTATCAGGTTTGAAAAGGAATGGAGGAGACCCGGCTGCGATGGCCGCGGGGCAGCGTCTTCACTGAGTTCCGGCGACATCATGTCCAGTGCCGGAGCCGAGTCACCGATATGGCTGAGGCTAGAACCGGCTCCGTCGGAGACAACTGAAGGGGGTACCAGTTCGACAGCGATCGTAATGTGGAACGTGCTGCCCCGCCCCACTTCGCTCTCCAACCAGACACGGCCGCCCATCAACTCCACCAGTTGCGCCGTGATTGCAAGCCCCAGGCCGGTTCCACCATAAGTCCTTGTGCTGCTGCCATCGGCCTGGATGAATGGCTGAAAAATCCGCTCCTGCTGGTCCTTCGGAATTCCAATCCCAGTATCCGCGACACTGAAGCGAAGTTGAGGGCCCCCTCCAGTATCCAGTTGGACATTGATCGACACCTGCCCCCGCGGCGTGAACTTGATCGCGTTATCCACCAGGTTCACCAAGACCTGACGAAGACGTACCGCATCGCCGACGACGGCTGCCGGGACTGCGGGGTCCACCGTCCACGCCACTCGTAGTCCCTGCTCGCGAGCCGCCGGCTCCAGAGACTTCTCAATTTCGCGGAGGAACTCTCTGACGGAAAACGGGGCTGCTTCAATGGCGAGCTTGCCGGCCTCCATCTTTGAATAATCCAGAACGTCATTCAGGACCCGCAACAGTGAATGGGCGCATCCGCTTGCAGTTTCCAGATAGTCCCGGCGCTCTTTTGCATCATCGGTGTCCAAGGCCAGATCAATCATCCCGATGATGCCATTCATTGGCGTTCGGACTTCATGGCTCATGTTGGCTAAAAATTCGCTTTTCAACCGAGCCGCTTCTTCGGCCTTTGCCCGCGAACCTTTCAGAACTTCAATGGTGCGCTCATGCATGGCAACTATATCTTGGGCGTGCTTTCTTTCGTCTTCCAGGCGTCCCACGTACATCCGAAATGTTCGATAGAGGCCATACACCAGCGGTACGGCGACGAGCAGCCACTGTGTACCGATCCGCGGAGCCAGCGCCTCCACCACGACAAGGATCGAGGAGCCCAGCAGGTAATAGGGCAGGGACCATAAGTATGCTTCCTCCCATACCAGACGAATATTGCGGTGTGTGGTAAGGCCGATTGCGGCCGCTATCCAGATCGTACTCAGGAAGAAATAAACCGCGGTCGCGAGAAATAACAACAATATTGAACCGGCTTCACTCGGCTTCGCGCCACCGAATCCGTGGTAGAGCTCATAGCTCAGGTAAACTGCGCCCGCAATCGTGGCGACGGTAAATGAGATCTCGATGATCTTGACTTTCTGTTTAGGTTTCCACAAGCATTGCGCCAGGCAGGCTGCAACAGCGAGAACGGTGGTCTCGGGGAGGCTGAAACGCGTCAGGCTGAAGAGAACGAAGATGTAACCGACGGAAATCGTTCCCTTTATTCCGGGCAGGGAAACCTTCATCGCCGACGTGAGAAGCGCCGCGGTCAGGAAGCCCGCGTAAAGCCATGGATGATCCGATCTCCAAAGCCAGAGGGATCTGAAGATGAGCCCTGTTCCCAGGGCAACGGTGCCAGCAATGTAACCATCGACAAGCAAGTTCCTACTGTGGGATGGCGAGGGGCTGGGAGACATTGTCGGGCGGGCGCTCATCATCGATCATAACGATTCTTAGCCAGATTTCAAAAGACTTCAAGCGAAGCACGACTTTTTCGATTGACCTGAAAATCGTGTAAATCTGACTATGATTCAATCAGACATATCACCAAAGTTAATAGCCCGCCGAATTTCGCGCCGGTATATCGCAACGTTACCTGACTAAGTGCCCGGCTCTGAGTCAGTTGCAAAATATGGCGAGTAATAACCACCGTTTTTAAGATACCGCCAACGTGGCCTTGTTAGAGCAAGCAGCTTGCCCGAATATGACAAAAGCATGGTAAGCGCAGTGGATCGGAAACTCGGAGGAAGCATGAAAACCTTCTCGGTATGCACGTTATTGGTTTGGGTGGCCATGACGTGTAGCGGCGCTAGCAAATTGGCACCCGATCTTCCTTATCAGAATAGTCACGCAGCGATTGAGGTCATCGTTCAGTTCACCTCCGCGCCGACTGGAAGACATCATGACAAGATCCAGAGCAAGGGCGGAACACTGCGCCATGATTTGAGTGGCGTTATAAACGGGGCGCATTATACCCTGCCGGCAAACAGGGTCGCGGAGCTGTCGGTGGATCCGGAAGTCGCTTACATCAGCCCGAATCGGCCGCTGCACGCCATGTTGGACTACGCGAATCCGGCGGTGAACGCCAACATCGCGCGTCAATACGGCTGGGATGGCACCGGCGTAGGCATTGCGCTCATTGACAGTGGACTACAAGGACGTCCCGATCTGAATCCTACGATTACCGGCAAGCCAGCCCGGATCCTCTACAGCGCCAGTTTTCTTCCCAGCACGTTGCCGTATTACACCTTCACCAACGACGATTACGGCCACGGGACTCACGTCGCGGGGATTCTGGCTGGTAACGGCGCGATGTCCACGTGCTCGCGCTGCAAGCGGAGTTTCATCGGCATAGCGCCAAATGCCAATATCATCAACCTGCGCGTCCTGGATGCCAACGGCAACGGCACCGATAGTTCGGTTATCAACGCGATTAATGCTGCGATTGGCCTCGCCAAGACCTACAACATCAAAGTCATAAACCTCAGCTTGGGGCGCCCGGTTTATGAGTCTTACACACAAGATCCGTTATGTCAGGCCGTCGAGAGCGCATGGAAGAGCGGTATTGTCGTAGTAGTCGCCGCTGGCAATGAAGGTCGGGACAATTCCCAAGGCACGAATGGCTACGGGACTATCATGGCTCCGGCGAATGACCCTTATGTGATTACAGTCGGCGCGATGAAGGACATGCGAACTATCAATCGTAGCGATGATTTGATCGCCAGCTATTCCAGCAAGGGTCCCACGATGTTAGATCATATTGTCAAGCCCGACATCGTAGCCCCGGGTAATCGCGTGATTTCTCTGATTCAGACCGGCAGCACCATTTACAAAGATTCCAGCGAGGCTGCGAACGAAATTCCCAATAGCTATTACATGACTGGCGCTCCTGGGGAGTCGACCATGTATTACCAGCTAAGTGGTACCAGTATGGCGGCGCCGATGGTTTCCGGTGCAGCGGCCCTTTTGCTGCAGCAGAATCCGGCGTTGACCCCTGACCAGGTAAAAGCTCGCCTGATGAAGACGGCAACCAAAACATTCCCCTCCTTCAGCGTTGCCGTAGATCCCGTCACGGGCATCAGCTATACAAGTCAGTATGACATCTTCACAATTGGAGCCGGCTATTTGGATGTCTGGGCGGCATTGAACAACACGGATCTGGCGCCAGCCCAGGCCGGCAGCGCACTCTCTCCCACCGCTTCTTACGACCCTACCACCGGAAATGTGTACGTGAACGACAGCCTCATTGCCGTGTGGGACTCCAGCCCGATTTGGGGCAGTTCCGCGGTTTGGGGGCCGTCAATTTTTGTAACCGATGACAAGAAGAACGTCGTTTGGGGAAGTAAGAAGAATGTTGTGTGGGGATCAAGCAATATTGCAGGACTCACTCTTTTCTCGAGCGTCGTGTGGGGCGATGCGACTCATGACACGAGCGAGAGCCTGAGTCAGCTAATAAATGGTGAGAACTAATGAGCACATTCCCAGTAAGCGGTCGATCTCCTCGGGGAGGACAGGTCACATGTCACTAGCGGCCAGAGCCTATGCCTACGGTGTCATCGCCATCGGCGGCTTGATTCTGGTAGCGTCGCTGCAGAGCTGGTCGGCAGGCAACTTAGTTTCCTTCGCCATATACTTCGCTCTGTCCGTCGCCGCCTCGATGTTGAAATTCAAGCTTCCGGGTATCGAGGGGACTTACTCAGTCAGTTTCTTGTTTACTCTCATCGGTATCGCTGAATTTACGCTTCCTGAGACACTCATCGCCACCTGCCTAGGCGCCGTCATACAGTGCTTATGGAAGGCGAAGAATCGGCCGACGCTGGTGCAGATACTCTTCAGCATGGCGAACTTGTGCATCAGTACAGGCCTCTGCTTTGTCATCGTTCATAGGGTACTGGCAGGCGGTCTGCAAGCGTACCGGCCGGCCGTACTGGCCCTAGCGGCCGCCATTCACTTTGCGACGAGCACGATCCTCGTTTCGGGCGTCCTTTCACTTCTCAACGGGCAGCGCCTGCGTGATGTGTACCAGAAGTGGTATTTTTGGTCGTTTCCGTATTACCTGGTGGGCGCGGCCGTTGTCGGACTGCTGCCATTTTCGGGGCGAGTCGCGGCTCCCGAAGGTTGGTTGGTTCTGTTGCCATTGCTGTATTTGGTCCACTTCTACTACATCTTGTCGAGTGGACGAAGCCCCTCCACGGCTTCGGGCGACGGGGAACCGGTCACGGAGTTGCCCGCGCGGGCGAATATTTACATTTATACGATCATCGCCGCTGGTTCAGGACTGTTGATTTACGCAGCGCTGCACTGGCAATCTCAGAGCGTCGCGCAGTTTCTGGGCTATTTGGTTATGGCGCTACTGGCAGGGACGTGCAAAGTGCGCTTGCCGCGGCTCACGTCCACGATTTCGATCAGCTTCGTACTGATTCTCGTTGCCATCGCAGAGCTGAGTTATGCCGAAGCCATCTGGCTGTCGGCCAGTGTAGCAGTCGTTCAAACTATGTGGAGAGCAAAGCGGCCATTTAAGCCCATCCGGATCGCTTTCAACACCGCTAATTTGGTGCTGAGTACGTCGACAGCCTTTTTCGTCTGCCGCACACTGCTGGACTTGGCTCCATCCGGGCTTTTACCGGTACTGCTCATCCTGGCGACTGCAATCCTCTATGCCAGCAACAGCGCAATGGTTGCCGCGGTCCTGTGTTTGGCCGAGGACAAACCCATGCGCGATTTGTGGCAGCAGTGCTACTTCTGGTCCTTTCCTTATTATCTGGCGGGCGCGGCTGTTTCTGGCCTAATGATCGCAACCGCGCGTGGGGCCGGATGGCCCTTCTCCTTCCTCGTGCTGCCGATACTGACGATGATTTACGTTTCTTATCGGTTGCACACACATGCCAAGCTCGAAGTAACTTGCATGTGAGAAGGCTGTGCTGGGCTTCCGCGATCGCATGTTCTTAGCAATCGAACCGTCCAGCGAGCCGGGGCCGTAGCCGGCCCGTCGCTAGAAGGGAAAATACGTCTTTGCTTGCTGGAAGGCGGGCTTGGCGATCAGGAAACGGTAAGGATTCACCGGGGCTTTGCGGACGCGCACTTCATAATGCAGGTGTGGCGCGGTTACTCGACCGGTGGCGCCGACTTCACCAACTGGCTCGCCCTGCCTGATTTCCTGACCGAGCACAACATCGAACTTCGACAGGTGGGCGTAGTAGGTTTCGTAGCCGTTGCCATGATCCAGGACGACCAGGCGGCCGTATCCGCCTTCGCGGTCGGCAAACACCACGATACCGTCCGCGGTGGCCTGGACCGGCGTGCCCATGGGAGCGGAAATATCCACGCCAGTGTGATAAGCGCCTTCACCGGAGAACGGATCCGTGCGCTGGCCGTAGCTGCTCATCAGCAAACCATCCACCGGCCAGATGCTGGGCCGAGTATTCAAGTGCCAGTGGTGCGCGTAGTCGAAGCGGGAGAGACTGGAACTGCGCAGATAATTGTATTCGGCAACCGTTTCAGAGAAGGTCGGAACGAGCTTGCCCTCCGCGGTGATGTCGCTGGGGCCTTCCAGCTTGTGCTTGATCCCGTAAGCGACAGAAACTTCGTTGGCCATCAATTCGAGCGAAGCCAGCTGATCGTTGGTTTCCGTCACGACTTTCTGCAAATTCTGGTAACGCATTCGCAGGCCGTCGGCCTCCTGGCGCAGCGAGTTGTAATTGGCGACCTTCCAGGCCATGCGGGCGTAGCTGGAGACAAAACCGAAGATGGAGAAGCTGCCAACAAGTGCAAGAGCAAGAACGAAATAAAGGACCTGGTGAGGAATATGAATCCGCCGCAGTCTACCGTGAAGCGAATGCGCCAGTACGAGAATAAAATACTGTTGCTTCATTTTTCTCCTTTCAACTCCGGATTGCGTAGCGGCGCGAAGCGCGAAGAAAGCGCGAAGAAACTTGATGGTCTACGCCAGAACGGTCGGCGTAGGCCTAACGTTAATAAGGTTTAAACTTTAGCAAGACCTTAACTTGTGTGTCAAGACTATCCCCTGTTAGTATTTGGGCTTGCCCAAACGTATCCCCGGACGGTTTTTTCTCACCAATCTCTACGAGCGAAGAGGCCTGCTTTTTCAGCTAGTTAGACGGGATTTCGAGCAGCGCTTCGTGGGCTCGGTAGCGGGCTGGATCTGGGGGTTGATTCATCCACTTGTGCTGCTTATTTGCTGGACTTTTGTGTTCAGTGTGTGCCTACGGCAGAAATTGCCTGACGGGCAGCCGGGCAGCTACCCGTTGTTCCTGTTCGCGGGCATGCTTCCGTGGCTGCTGTTCAGCGAGACCGTGCAGCGGGCTTCGTCCTCGCTCGTCGAGCAGTCAACTCTTATTACTAAAACGGTATTTCCAGCGGAGATGATCCCGCTCTCCGTATTTCTGTCCTCGCTGGTGAGCCACTTGCTGGCGTTAGCGCTGCTGCTGGCGGCACTCGAAATCTGGTTCCACTCGCTCGGAGCCGCGCTGATTGTTTTACCTTTTTATATGCTGTTGCTGGGGATGCTGGCGGTGGGGACCGGGTGGATCGTGGCGGCGTTGCAGGTGTATTTGCGCGATACCTCGCAGGTGTTGACCGTGGCGCTGACGTTCTGGTTCTGGCTGACGCCGATCTTCATTTTCGAGGAGCAGTTTCCCCAGCGGTTGCGTGTGCTGCTCTATGCGAATCCTCTGCGTTACGTAGTGCTGGCATATCGCAAGGTGCTGCTGGCCGCTCAGGTGCCGAGCCTGGCGGATGCAGGCATCCTGGCCTTTTACGGAGTGGCCGTCTTCTGCGCGGGCGGGTTGATCTTCCGGCACTTGAAGCGCGGGTTTGCGGACGTGCTTTGACGGTCTCCCGATAGTTTGCCCGGGATGACAGCTTGAAACGCTGCCGCTGATACATCACTATCACGACGAAGCATCGGGAGGTGTCCTTATGACCGTCAGGCGGCGGAGTCTGCGAATGAGCATGGCCGGTGTGGCTCTGCTTCTTCTGGGCGCGCGTTATGCGTGGCCTTGGGGAAACGACGGGCATCAAATCGTGGCACGCATCGCGGCCCTCAATCTAACGCCAAAAGCACGCAGGCATGTGGCACAACTACTGGGCGTGTCATCGGGGCCGACTTCAGTGGCCAACGCCATGGCGCGCGCCGCGGTCTGGCCCGATACCTACCTCCGGAATCATGCGCCGAAATCGAAACCGTGGCACTTCATCGACATTTGCCGCGGCGCCGATGCGTCGAATCTCGATCCGTTTTGCCCCAGCGGCGGCTGCATCACGAAAAAGATCGAAGAGTACCGCGCCAACATCCCGAAGCGTCAATTCGACGAATTCGGCGGCAAAGGGGATCTGAGCCTGCTGATTCATTTCATGGGCGACATTCATCAGCCGCTGCACTGCGCGACCAATGCCGACCGCGGCGGCAACTGTGTGACGGTGGAACTGGTGCAGTCCCAGAATCTGCATTCGGCCTGGGATACCGATCTGGTGAAAGAGGTGGAATCGGGAAGCACGGTGGAAGCCACGGCGGAACAGCTGAACGAGGACTTTCAGAGCAATCGGTCCAAGGACGCCTTCTCGTGGAGCTCAGGAACGGCGGACGATCTGGCGCGCGAATCCCACGGGCTCGCGGAATCCGAAGTCTACGCGCCGCTATCGATTCCGAAAGATCCCTGCCAGGCTGAGATGGTGTCGTGCCGCGACGCGCCGCAGGCGGTTCAGGACCTGCACGTGAGTCTGGGCCCTGGGTATACCGATACGGCCACCAAGACGGTACGCGGGCAACTGACCAGGGCCGGAATGCGGCTGGCGAATCTGCTGAACAGCCTTTGGCCGTAGAGCGGCCCTTAGTCGCGGCCGGCGCCGGAGCCGCATTCGCCGATTTCTTTTCCCTATACTTGACCAGTGCGCTGGTCGGAACGGGTACTCTCGATCTATTTCAGTTATGCAGCCGGGCTGGCGATTTGTCTGCCTGTGAGCGTGGAAGTTCGCACCGTCTCCGTAGTCCTGAACCTGACAATCGTGGCCGGGTACGCGCTGCTGGTTCACGCGCACGCTCTGCGCGGCCGGAACCTGCTCGGCATGATGCGTGACTGGCTGCCGCTCGTGCTATTGCTGCTGGCCTATCGCGAGATGGGATGGCTGGCGCCGCGGGCGCACTCGTACTCGCTCGAGCGTAGTTGGATTGAGATCGATCGGCTGGTGCTGCGAACGTGGCACGTGCACGACGCCATCGAGTGGCTGGGTCCGGTTGTGCCTTCTATCCTGGAAATTGCCTACTCGCTGGTGTATGCCACTGCGCCTTTCGGGCTGGCGATGCTCTACGTCTACGGGGAGCGCAAGCGGTCCGAACAGTACCTTTTGATTCTTGTGCTGGGCGTGCTGCTGGCCTACGCACAGTTTCCCTTCTGGCCATCGGAGCCGCCGCGGACAGTTTTCCCAGGCGATGATGCGCCTTCGATGCAGACCGTCTTCCGGCGCTTCAACTGGTTTCTGCTGGGTGGTTATGGGATTCATACCAGCGTGTTTCCGAGTGCGCACGTTTCCGGCGCTTTTGCGGCGGCATTTGGCGCGATGCGGGCGCTACCCGAAAAACCGTGGGTCTGGCGTACGCTTCTTGTAGTAGCGGCGCTGATCGCGACGGCGACGGTCTACGGGCGCTATCACTACGTGGTGGACGCCGTGGCTGGGCTTGCGGTGAGTGGGATAGCGCTGGCGCTGGGCTTGCTCGCGGGGCGATCTTCACGCGCTTGATTCCTGATCAGGCTCCAGACGTTCTTGCCGCGGCAGGCAAAAGTGTCCCAACCGGGGGCGGCATCGGTCTTGTGGAAAACATCGCCGGTCGAACAGGTGAACGGAAGCGAAGCACCGCTTTGTACAACGGGCTTGCGGCGCGCGCGATGTTCGGCCACTTGCTCGGGCTTCGCGGCTTCTCCGGATTGCGCGACGGGAACCGGAGACGGAGACGGTACAGAAGCCGTGGCCGGGGGCGCGAGACCTGGCTTCACGGCCGCAACCCACTGCGATTGGTCCCGATTCGCGGGCCGTGTCACGACGAACGTGGCCTGCTGCTCCACCATCCGGCCATCCAACTCGGCCAGTGCCATTCGGAGCTCCACGCGATCGCTGCGCCGGGGATAATTTACCGCGCCGCGCCGCAGCCGCGCTCCATCCAGCTTGACGTAAAGCCGTTGGGAGCCGTCGACAATAAAGAGTTTTGCACCGGTCGCGCGGCGAACCAGGTCCGACTCGGGGTCCCAGCGGATCTGGAGCTGTCCCTGGCGGTCGAGTGCCTGCAATTGAATGGAAGCTTCACCACTGCGACTTTCAATCTTCACCACGCCGCCCAGTACAATGATGCAAACCGCCATCACCGCGGCGCCGGCGGACCATGCCAACCAATGAGCGGCAAAATGACGTCTGACGGGCTCGGTAGACCGCGCCTTCCACGACGAACTCAATTTTTGTCCGGCACGCTTGAGGTTTTGCCCGAACCAGGAACGCCAACGGTTGGGTTTCGACCGGGATTCTGCGGGCACGCGAGGCGGGAGCAGGGGCTCTTGCATCAACTTAGCCAAGCGTATACGGTCTCGCTCCGACAAACTATCCTTGGGCATGGGGAGGAAGCGTTACTCATTTAATGATAGCGCCCGGCAAAAGTAAAGTCTGGTAAATTCCGTACGGAAGACCAGATGTTGCTGAGGCGCCCGTCAGCGAAGTCCATTGCGGGGGAAGAGCTCATGCCTCAATGTCTGCGCCATTCCGCATGCGCCGATTGTTGTGTAACTAACGAACGGCGGCCGGCATGAGCCACAAGTGCTCGGCGGCGGCGGCCTCGACGGCCTTTCGGGTGAAGGGCATAGGGTGGTACCGGCCTGAAGCCCAATCGTCCAGGAGGTCGCTATAATGCGGGCTTTCCAGGTCACCGGATTCGCCGGGGACGTTTGTCATGACCGAACGGTCCCAGTCGCTCAAATCCAGAATCTCCCGGAATGACGCCCCATTGGTCTGCTGAAAAGCCGCGCCGCTAGTGGCATTAACGGTATTTGCGTCGCCGGGCCGGCCGACTGGACCACGGTCGAAAGCGCGCACGCCCAGCGGGTGGCGGAAGCGGATCTGGTGCAGGTTGCCCCATTGCCACGTTTGGATGTCCGGGCCGAACTGGCGCTCGGCTTGATCGAGCGCGGCACGGAGTGAAATCTCCAGGGCCTGATGCGTCGCCGCGCCGCCTTGATGCTCCAGGGTCGCGAGCAGCGTTTCAAGATCGACGTCCGGACCAATCTCAGGGCCGAAGACGGCGCGCGGCAGTTGGGCCATCCAGTATTCGAAAATCAGGGACGCCGCCGAATCAGCCGCGAGGTTCCCATCCCACCGGAGCAGCAGATCGATGGCTTTCGCCTCGCGGCTGCCCGGTTCAGCCGGCCACTTGCGAACGATTGCTTGCAGCCGCCGGGCTGGAAGCGATACCACGTCCTGCTGCATGCGCTCGAAATCTTCGATGGTGAATTTCTTTTTCGCGGCGAGCATTTCCTCGATGCGATGGAAGCGGAAGGGCAGCGCCCATTCGTAGCCCAATGGCGTGTTGTAACCCGGAGGCAGAATGTTGTGGTTGGCGGTGGCGATGAAGTGCGTCGCGGGATTGTAAACGTGAGGCAGCTCCGCGGCGCTGCGGAAACCGGCCCACTCGTACTCGCCCGAATCGCCCGGAACAGGCAGCACACCGGACCAGTTTTTCCGCACCGGCGCCATCCCGGCCGCCTGCCAGCCGATATTGCCCTCAGTGTCGGCGTAAACGATATTTTCGCTCGGGACTTTGTAGCGCTCCATGGCTTCCAGAAACTGATTCCAGTTGCTGGCGCGCGCCACTGCCAATCCCGCCAGATAACCCGCGGTACCCGGCTCGCTCCCTACCCAGCGCAGCGCGTACGCGCGGTTGCGCGACGGGTCTTCATAAATAATCGGCCCGTGGATTGTGTAGCGCAGCTCAATCTCGCGAGGCGGCGCGCCCTTTACGGCGAGCATCTCGCGCCCGGTCTCGACCTGCTTCCACGCGCCGCGGTATTTGTACTCATTGACATTCGCCGGATTCAGTTTCTCGACGTATAGATCCTGCTGATCGATGCCGACGATAGTGAAGCCGAAGCCGATGTGCTCGTTGTGGCCGAGAGCAATGCCGGGCAGGGCGGGTTCGCCCGCGCCGATCGCATTCCAGCCCGGCGCGACCAGATGCACCGTTTTGCGCAGCGATGGAATCTGCACGGGGCGATGCGGGTCGTTGGCCAGCAGCGGCTTTCCGGTGACCGTCATGGTGCCGTCAACCACCCAGTTATTGCTGCCTTGCTCGGTGGAAAATGCGACCGGCCCGACGGCCTGCTCGTAGACTTTGACGATGTCATGCGTGATCTCGGTAAGATCGAGACCGCGCGGAATTTCAACCGGATGCGGCGGGTCGAGAGCAAACAACTTCTCTACACGCTCGACGCCGTACCGCCGCACCTGCTCGGCGCGCTTCACTTCACGCGTCAGATTGTGCGTCATGAGCAGGCCCGCGACGCGGCTCAGGCAATCTTCGGGCGCCCATAAGCCGGGATCGTAGCCGGCGAGCCGGAATTCGAGAGGGCGGGCGCCGCCGAGTGAGCGAACGTAGGCGTTGATGCCGTCCGTGAAAGCGGTGACGATCTCGCGCGAGCCATTGCCGTAGCTCGACCATTCGGCATTCCAATCGCCACGGAAGCGCACGGCGCGCGCCAGTTTGTCGCGATCAATCGCCGAAGGACCCAGGACCTCCGCCAGCTTGCCGGTTCCGATGCGCCGCCAGAGATCGATCTGCCACAGCCTGTCCTTCGCAGTGATATAGCCCTGGGCAAAGAAAAGGTCGTGCGCGTTCCGGGCGTAAATGTGCGGGACACCCCAGCGGTCGCGGATGATCTCGACCGGTTGTGAAGGGCCTTCGACGGCTATGCTCTCAGCGAAGGCAACCGAGAGGGCGAAAATCAGCGGAAGTCCCGCGCGCGCGACGCGGCCACACCGGTTGGAGAAAAACACTACACCTTTTTATCAGAACTGGCGGGTGTTGGGGTGGACGAAGCTTTGGTTTCGGATTTGGCAGGCGCATCTTTGCCGGCGGAGCCTTCTTTCTTGCTCTCTTTGCCGCTATCTTGAGCGCTAGCCTTGCCGCCGTCTTTACCGTCCTTATTGCCGTCCTTGGCGGGTTGGCTTTTGCCATTCCCCGAGCCGGCATAGTCGGTGACATACCACCCGCTGCCCTTGAACTTCAGAGCCGAAGGAGAAATCAGCCGTTCCACCGGACCGCCGCACTTATCGTGCGCCGCAAGCGGCGTATCGGAAAACTTCTGGATGACTTCGAACTTTTCACCGCAGGAGTGACATTTATATTCGTACAGAGGCATGCTTAAACCGGAACTAACTACCCTTATTTTAGCAGGTTCGGTCAACCTCGGCCCCGAATTCGCCGGGAATTAGGCTATCAGGAGCAGTGGCGGGCTCGAAATCCAGGTCCAGCGCTTGGCCCGAGGCTGTACATCCCCGCCCCAGCCACCAGGTAGGATCGTGCCTCCGCCGCGCCTAACGGCCCGCTTCGAAAATCGCCTTCGGCAACATCGCGTGGACGCCTTTGACGCCATCCACTACCTGCGTAACATGCAGGTCCACGGCCGCGCTGGTCAGCATGTAGGCGTCATCGCGGGAAAGGCCACGTTCCGTAGTCAGATATTCAATCATTTCCTTGGTGGCACGGCGTGCTGCTTCATCCAGGCTTTGATGCAGGCCCATGGTGATGACGTGAGTGGGAGTCTCGGCGCGGGGCCAGCGCAGTTTCATGTTTTTCCGCACAGTGAACCGAAAGACGCCGGTCAAGTTGGTTTCAATCGCGGTGAGACACACTTCGCCATCGCCCTGGGCGGCATGGCCGTCGCCGACGGCAAATAACGCGCCGGGCACTTGCACAGGAATGTACAGCTTGGTGCCGGCCACCAGCCACTTGTTGTCCATATTGCCGGCGTTGAACGACGGGGGCGCGCTATCCAGGCGGCCCGAGGGAGGCGCGACGCCCAAGTTGCCGAAAAACGGATGAATCGGGATACGTATGCCCTTGGCGAATTCGGCCACTTTGTTCCGCTCGTCCAACGGCACCAGCTTTGCCCGCAGATATGGAAACTCTTCCGGCAACGCGCCGGCTCCGGGCTCAATCATCATCCAGCCATAGCGAGAGCGCAGACGGACGTCCATGATCTCGACCTCGAGCACATCACCGGGCATGGCGCCCTCTATGGCGACGGGGCCGGTGAGGACGTGCGGTCCGGGGCCCTTGTCCTTTACGCCGGCTTCGATTTGTTTCAGCTCGCGTATTGGGTCATCGGTAGCCGCACCCATTTGTTCCAGCTCGTCGATCGCGCAGATGGTATCGATGGTCACGACCTCGCCGGATTTCACGGTCAGAACCGGTTTGGCGTCCGCCGCGAAGTAACCCCATTGCACGGTTGAGGGAGTCACTCGCACCACGTGTTGCGCCAGCGCCGGGTAAGTGGACGATGTCGCGAGTAACATGATGAGGACTGCCGGGACGCAATAACGAAAATGGAGATTCATGTCTTCCTCAATGCGGGTCCGCAATGGTGAGCAGCCGCGATGCTCAGCAGGATGCCGAGTTGGTATCACGAGCTAACCTTGAGTGGTCAGCGGCGAGTCCTTGGAGTTCCGCGTCTTCATCGGCCAGCGACCCAGAGACCGCCACAAATAGAAGCAAAAAAGACGACGTCAAAACGCATAAGCCAGAATTGTAGCATTGAGAAAAGATTGGAACGGGCTTCAGGGAGCGCTGATTTTTCCGGACCTGCCGGGCAAGCAGGGAGTGAGGCGAGATTAGCCAGACTGGCGATTCGGTAGAGCCTCTATGACGCGCAATCACAAGAACGGAACGAGCGTGGTGAACCACACATTCCAGCGCGCAGCGGAGGTTTTCAGGTTTGGCCCGTTTACGGACGAGCTACGCCGATCGGAACAGGCGCTTAGCGAAACAGAGGGGGATGCCTGAAATGTGCTCTGGAAGGACAAGCGGCTAGACTGCCGCCACACAGAAGCCGGCTGCGGTTGGCCCCCGCTCTCCTCTTGGCAGCCGTTTGTTCGTTCAATGACGCTTGTTGGATTCCGGAGACCCAGACTCTAATACTGGACGTCGATCACTGCTCATCGCCATCGCCGGCGCGCTGCAGATTCACCATCGTCGACAGGTCCTTCCAGTCCCATTTGCGCGGCCGGACTGGCAGGTCGTGAGCCGCGGCGTATTGGTTGCGGGCAGTATCCACTTTCGCGGCCCAATCGCCCAGCGGGTAGAGGAGCTGGCGATAAATGAGGTAGGTCATGTCCACGGTTCGAACCGGGAGATGATCCTTGACGTCATCGACCTTGTCGACAAATCGGCGGCCATTGGCTTCCGCCACGCGCGGGCGCCAGCTCTTGTACCACGTGGTAACGGCATCGGCAAAAGCCTGGTTCCTTTGCTGCCGGATATTCTCGACGATGTCCAGAGCCCTGTCGAGAGCGGCAACTGCCCGCTTGGCATCGCTCTTTGCCGCCGACGCCTGCGCTGCCTGCAATGCCGTGTTGACGCGTCCGAGATTGAGCAGCATTTCGATGTTCTGGCGGTAGAGTTGGGCGATTGCGATATAGAGCTCCAGATTGTAACGGTTGAACTCAACCTGCTGAAGATTCCTGTGCAGCAGATCGAGCAGTTCGTCATTCTCCGAAAAAAAACGGCCGGCAAGTTGAAGACGCCGCTGGCTCATCGAAGCCCAGTCGTAATTCAGCGTCAGAACACCCGGCGACGGCGTCGGAGGCAGCGGAAGAGTCTGATCTTCGGCGGGCTGCGGAGGATGGTTAATGCGGTCCCAGTCGCCCCATATGGGGGTGCGCGCGTCGGAAGCCACAGTCTCCCAGCTTTCTTTCCAGAACTGCATCTGCCGGCTCATGAGCTGATATGCACGACCCATGTTTGCGGCGCTCGGACCGTAAAATAGCGGATAGAACAGATTCATGAGTTCCTGCTCGCTGGCCGCTTTGGGGTGCCAGGCTGCCGCGGAACCCGTGGCGTAACCCAGCCACATGACCTCGGGATGAATGCCGGTGTCGGCCCAACCGGCGACGAAAGTGCCCATTAGATCGGCGTTCTTCCGCGCCGTATTGTTTTCGATCGTGTCCAACATCTGGCCCACATAACCTGGACCGCAGAGCACCGCCTCATAAGCCCCGCTCGAACGGCTAGGGATGTGGTCGGCGGCGGGAAGCGGATAGTAGTTGGAGAAGAAAAACTCCTTCCAACCGACCGTAGACGTGAAGATCAACTGCCGCATGCCGTGGGCTTTGAAGACGGGATCGAATTCCGGTCCATAAACTTCTCCATTTACAATATGGCTCGGCAGCGCGGGGATGTCGTCAGGTTTCAAGGGATATTCGCCCCAGATAATTACCGTGCGGCCTCGATCGTGCAAATAGTTCGCGGTTTTAGTCACGAACTCCGCCAGCAGCTTGCCAACGCTGCCCAGTTCTTTAGCGCGGTCAACTTCATTGCACTGGCCGTTCTTTGCCAGACCAACATAGTAGGCCTCGTCGGTTGAAAGCACAAAGAACTTCCCTCCCTTGTTGGCGTCCAGCAGATCCTGGAACATCGCCGCATACAGCTTGTAAATTTCCGGGTTGGTAACACACGCTTCGTAATTGCTATCCGGAAACTCACGCAGGGCAGCGTATTCCGGATGCTTCAAGATGAAAGCAATATGAGAGGGCGCGTCCAGATACGGGATGACTTGGACATGGCGCCTCAGACCGTAATCGGTCAGCTCCTGGAACTCCGCCGGCGAGAGCGCATAAGGTTCGACCAGCGGCGCGGCACTCTTGTACTGGAAATGGCCTTCGAGTTTGATGGAAAATCCGTTGATCTTGTAGAATGCCGCCTGACGCACGGCTTGTTTCAAGACGGGTAGAGGTTCGAGGTGATGAGCGTCGTCCCAGTAGATGATGCGCATCTGGAGGTCCGGCCAATCCGTAATCTCACCCTCCGGCAGCCACCAGCGGCCATTGCGCGATTTGAGCAACTGGACAAGCGTTTGTACTCCATAGAACAGCCCGGGCGCGGCGTTAGCCAACAAGCGGATTTCGTGAGGCTTCAGGATCAGCCGGTAGGCCTGTTCTTCGATCCCCTCTTTGATCCGGTCGGCGGCTTCGCCAATGCCAACGGACTTGGCGGCCATCTCGAGCCGGATGACTCCGGCTTGGCCGGGCGCGGCTCCTTTATCGGCGAGGCTCAGGAAAAATCGTTCACTCAACTGCTCCTTCAAAGATTCCAGCGCAACATCGTCGGAGCTGATGCCGGATCCTGGCACGAGCGTCCAACCATCCGTCAATGCAAAATCTTGCTGTCCGAGCTCCACTTTTTGTGGCACTGGAAGTACGGTGTAACCTCGGGCCGTCAAGGGAGAGACGGTCTCTGCGATCAGCGGATGTATTGAGAGCACGGCAAGCAGAGTTGTAGTTGATGCGGCCAGTTTCTGAGTGCGTGCGGCGAATCTGAGCATGGTTTGTCCTTAAGATTTCGGTAGCGGCATTGCGGCCAAGCGGTAGGTTAGCACGGTGCGCCCATGCGTCTCGGCAAATCCAAGTGTCCGCGGCCGCTTAATCTCGCGCTTTGAGCCGGACAGGCGCACCCTTGAGAAAGTCCAGTTTTTCAAACTGTTGTTTGGCGAGGTCCGGCTCGCCAAGCTTGCGATATGCAAGGCCGAGCTGGTAGTAGGCGCCCGGCTCGGCGGGTCGCAACTCGATCGCGCGCCGCAGTGAACCGGTGGCGCGCTTGTACTCGCCCATTGCCATGAAGACCTTGCCGCGGAGGTAATGAATATCGAAGTCTTCGGGCAAGGCCTTTTCCGCCTGCTCGAGTTCCTGCAAAACCCGCGGGTAATCAACCCTCTCTTCATCGAGCAGAGACTGTGCAATCACAACGTGGAGCATCGAGTCACTCGGCTTGCGGAGCGCAAGTTGTCGCAGGGTCTCGGTCGCGCGTGTGGCGTCTCCCATATTTCGGTAGGCTTCGGCCAGCTTTGGATACGCTTCGAGCCGGTCGGGAGAGTGTTGTATGAGGTCTGCCAAGACCTGGCTGGCGGCCTGATATTGCTCTGCGGACAGCAAAGCGGAACCGAGTGCCAGCAATATGTTTGGGGACCGGCCCAGCTGCTTTTGCGCTCCTGCAGTCCACCGACGCCGGTCTATCTTCATTGGCGGCGTAAATTCGCGCCAAAGCAACGTAGAGTCGCTCTTGCGCGGGATCGAGCCGGATGGCCACCTTGAAATGCTGGATGGCTTCTTGACCTTGCCCCTCGCTTTCATAGCTGAGACCGGCGATTCCCGCTGCGGAGGCGCGCACCGTTTCCGGCAGCCCGATCTGTTCCTCTACCGACGAGGCTAGACGCGCCGCATCGCCCAATGCGCCAGCCTGATTCTCGAGTAGGGCCAGATTCATACGAGCCCTTAATTAGGCGACAATCCCAGCATCACGCTGTTGCCGGCCGTAATTCTAAGATCTCGCGCGCCTAGGCGTTCTGCTCCGTTAATATCTTGAGCAGCGCGTCGCGATCCCAGGCGCCGTTGTGGCGCACACCGTTCACGAAGAGGCCCGGCGTACCATAGACGCCATTCTGCACGCCGCGGCGAAAATCCTCGCGCACTCGGTTTTCATACAGTCTCTTCTTCAACTCGCCGCGAAACCGGTCCATATCCAGGCGCAAGCGATTTCCGTAGGCCATCAGGTTCTTGCG
>DATLVQ010000003.1:0-18136 GCA_035577325.1 Bryobacteraceae bacterium
TCTGGTTTTGAGTGATCTGGTGGTCAACCCTTCCGGTGAACTCGTCGTTGTTGATCGGTGTCGACGCATTCGCGCGGAATCGGCTGCCCGGAGAATTCGCTTGCGGAATCCATGGAAAGAAGAACTTCGATGCCCCCGAGATCTGGGAGTCCGGAATCTTGTTCCCGGGGAAGGGCTGCCCGGTGGTGGGATCTGTGATGGTCGGTAAGCCGGAAAAGTCACCCCCCATCATCGCGGGCGAGACTGTGTACTTGTTATAAATCTTCGATTGAATGATCCGGGTTCCCTCGTAGCTGCCAAATATGAAGGTCTTGTTCTTGCCGTTGTACATGTGGGGAATGAGTACCGGGCCCCCGCCCGCCAGGCCAAACTGGTTCTGAATCAGCTTGGGATTGCTCGCCGCGAATGTGTTGCGCGCGTCAAGGGCGTCATTGCGTAGGAACTCCCAAAGCGTGACATGGAATTCGTTGGTGCCGGACTTGGTGACCATGTTCACTTGCACGGGATTGCGGCCGTTCTCGGCGCTGAAGTTCGAAGTCGATACGTTGAATTGCGCGATGGTGTCGGGGTTCGGAATTGCCGTCGACCCTTCATCGCAGACGGCGTTCGAAGCGACGCCGTCAACACGGAATTCAGTCTGATCACTTCGGTGTCCTAATCCCTGAACCGCAGAAGTGTTGCCGTCGGCGCAGGCGGTTGAAAGGGATCTGCCTTCATACCGGACTCCCGGAACCATCTCCGTCAGTTCGATGACGTCGCGGCCATTCAGGGGAAGTTCCTGGATAGTCCTCTGTTCGACGACGCCGCCAGTCTCGGCTTTTTCGGTTTGCAGCAGATCGGTGATCGCCTCCACGGTCACGCGTTCGTTCACCTCGCCCACTTGCAAGGTCGGGGAAACTCTCTTGTGTTCGC
This sequence comes from Bryobacteraceae bacterium, assembly GCA_035577325.1. GTDB lineage: Bacteria > Acidobacteriota > Terriglobia > Bryobacterales > Bryobacteraceae > QHXW01. Next base: position 913 of record DATLVQ010000003.1, read on the forward strand.
TGATCGTTAAGTCCGTTTTGGCGAGATTCCAGGTCTTGAATCCGGCGAACGTGACCGTAACCGAGTAGAGGCCCTGCGGCAGTGCGCTGATCTCGAAACTACCGTCAGAGCGGCTGGTTTCAGTCCTCTGCACGCCCGTGTCGAGTTTGGTCACGGTGACCGTCGCGCCGGGGACCACGCCACCATTGGCGTCCGTAACGACTCCTAGAATTGCTCCGTCAACGCCGGTCTGCGCCATCGCTGCCGCCACGGCCAGCAGAAAACATAAACTAAGCAAACAAACGCGCTTCATGTCCTTCCCCCTGTGATGTTGCGAGCCTTATCGGATGTTCAACCTCGGCCAACATTTAAGCCCTTTAGATACACAAGCCCTACCTAGGGCGACCCGAGGGTAAATATGTAATAGAAGCATCTTAGTCCAGCGGCTGAGTGTGTCAAAGCGTTTGTTGAGCTTCGTCCATTGCTGTGGACGAAAGTTTTGCCCCCTGGCCGCGATGTTTCCGATAACGTCTTGTTTTTTGTAGCGCCGGGGCCACGCGTTCTTGCGGGGACCTGCAGCGGTTTCGCCGCTCAGCAAAACCCGCTACAAAGTTGTCGGATGTTGTCATAGCCGCAAGCGTACGGCGAAGTGCGAGAGCCCGGCCGCCAATTGGCAATCGCGTCCGGAATCCGTACAATGTTCGACAATGCCATGCTCCATAATGCCGTGGTCACGTTTCCGAATTTCCTTGATGCTGTTGCCGTTGATCTGCCGCACGCTCGCGTTCGCCGCTCCGAAACCCTGGACACTCGATGCAATCATGGATTTGAAGACCGTTTCGGATCCGCAGATCACCGCCGATGGTTCGAGGGTAGTATACGTGGTTACCGGTAGAGATGTTCATCGGAATGCCTACTCGTCCGAGATTTGGGTTGTGCCGACCACCGGCGGCGTTGGACAGCCTTTAGCCGCCGGCCGTTTTTCTGACGCGCACCCGCGATGGTCCGGCGATGGCGGGTTGCTTGCATTCTTGTCCAGGAGAGATGGGGCGCCGCAGATCTACATTGTGAAGACACCTAACGCAAGCCCGCGCAAGCTCACTGATTCCCCGGAAGGCGTCATCGATTTCAAGTGGTCTCCCGACAGCCGGTACATCGGTTATTTGGCCGAGGATCCGAACCCTGAACGAGCGGCGAAACGGCGCACGGGTAATGATGCCGTCGTGGCCGGAGAGGGCTATACGCCAACCCGGTTGCACATTATTCCGGCCGCGGGAGGAACCGAGCGCGTATTCCCATCGAGTGGGAGCCATCTTCTTTCGTTTGATTGGGCGCCCGATGGCTCGAAAGTGGTTTACGCCGCACAAAAATCGCCGGCGGGAAAGGATGCTTTCCACGTAGATATTTTTGAAATTGATTTAACTTCAGGACGCGAGGCGCCGCTGGTGGTCCAACCGGGTCAGGATCTTGCCCCTGCATATTCCCGCGATGGCCGCCTTGTGGCTTTTTACTCGCAGCATGGGTCCCTCAGTTATTTCGGCGAACGGCAAGTCGGGATTGTTCCATCGGGCGGTGGTGCCATTCGCTATATCAGCGAACGCATGGATGGCGATGTTTTCGGCGGCGCGACAAAGTTTTGGTGGTCCAATGATGCCTCTAAGCTGATTTTCGGAGCCGGCAAGGGGACCAGCGATTACCTCTTTTCGCTGAATCCTGCGACCGGAGAATCGGAGCGCCTCAAGTTTGTTCTGACGGGCGCCTCGGCTTTCAGTATCAGCGGAGACGGCAGCCGCATTGCGTGGACAAAGAGCACGCCTTCCGCCCCCGGGGATGTCTATCTTGAGGATTTGCAAAATGGGCATGAGACTCGTTTGTCTGATGTCAACCCAGAGGCTCGTGATTATGCGGCCGTCGACGCCCGTACGGTTCGATGGAAATCCAAGGATGGCCTCGAAATCGAGGGAGTTCTCCGTTTACCTTTCAACTACACGCAAGGCACGCGCGTGCCGCTTCTGGTGAGCCTTCATGGCGGCCCCACAGGCGCCGCGCTGGAGAGTTTCCCGGTACCTCGAACGTATCCCACGCAGGTATTTCTGCAGGAAGGCTTCGCCGTTTTCGAACCGAACTTCCGGGGCAGCATCAACTATGGCGCGAAATTCCGTTCGCCCACCATCGAAGCGCAGGGATTTGGCGACATGGACGACATCATGACCGGCGTGGACATGTTGATTGGCCGGGGAATTGCCGATCCTGATCGCCTTGGCGTCATGGGCTGGAGTTACGGCGGATATTTGTCCGTGTGGATTGTCGGCCATACGAACCGTTTCAAGGCCGCATCCATCGGCGCATGCACCACCGACTGGGTCAGTTGGTATGCTCCGTCGATCGCGAATAAAGAGTCGGCGCCTGAAGTCATGTGGGAATACTTTCGAGGCAAGCCGTGGGACCGGCTCGAAGTCTACAACCGGCATTCGCCTCGATACTTCTTGAAGAACATCAAGACTCCGTCACTTGTCCTGCATGGCGAGCAGGACATCGACAGTGGCCCCGAGGTATATGTGGCGCTTCGCGACTTAAATGTACCGGTGGTTTATGTCACCTATCCACGGGAAGGGCACGGTATCGGCGAGCCTGTACACCAGCGCGATCTGATGAGCCGGAACCTGGAGTGGTTCAAGAAATGGCTGTTGGCGCCGTAGCGGCTCAGTTCGTCCTGATTTCGGCCGCTGTGCTCGTCGTGCATGCCCAGCACGAGGCCCCCGATTTCAAGACTGAGCAAGCCAGAGCGCACTACGACAAGGGCCTGGAGTTCGGCGACAAGGGGCTGTGGGCGCCGGCCATCATCGAGTTAAACCGCGCTAACGCGCTGGAACCAGGAAACGCCGGAATCCTCATCGAACTTGGAATCGCGCACGGCGAACGCCTGGACTGGAAAGAAGCTATCGCATCGCTTCGCAAAGCGGTGGCAATCGCTCCTGCTTCGGCGCAGGCGCACTATAACCTGGCGCTCACGCTGGACAGCGCCGAACCAGGCAAGGGCATGGGAGCGGCAGAATATCGGAGAGCGCTCAGGCTGAATCCGCGGCACGTGCAGGCCCTTATCAATCTGGCGATCGACGTCGGAGATCACGACGCCGTCGAATCCAGGCGCCTGCTCGAACGCGCCATCCAACTGGATGCGAAAAATCCTATCGCTCATCTGAATCTAGCTTTGCTTCTGAAGAAAGAGGCACAACCGGCCGCAAGCATTCCGGAATTTCGCCGCGCGATTCAGATGGATCCCAACCTGCTCGAAGCACGGCGGCAGCTTGCCGAACTGCTATCTTCCGAGCGCCGGTGGGAACAAGTCATCGAGCAGTGCCGGGAGATCCTGAAACGCCAACCGGATGACGCTAGCGCCCGATACACTCTGGGGCAAGCGCTGAGCCGGAGCGGTAAAACGGAAGATGGCCGTAAAGAACTCGAGCGGGCGCAGGCGCTCCGCGAGCGAGCGCAGCGATTGCAGCAGGCGCAGAAATTCCAGGCTGAAGGAATGCGCGAGCTGAGCGCCGGCAAAGCCGCCCAAGCCGGGAAGGCATTCACCGCGGCGGTCGAACTGGATGGCTCTTCGGCCAATCACATGTACCTGGGTCTTGCGCTGGGCGCTTCTGGAGATGTGAAAGCCGGTATGCGAGAGCTCACCACTGCGCTCAAGCTCGAGCCGTCAAACGCCCTGGCTCGTGTGAATCTCGGTAGTCTCTACTTACAGAGCGGACAGGACGCTCTCGCCAAAGCGGAGTTTGAGAAAGCGCTGCAGAGCGATCCCTGGTTACCGGAAGCCCATAATAATCTGGGTCTCGTGTTGTCAAAAGCCAATCAAGCGGACCAGGCTGTCGAGCACTTTCGTCTCGCCGCTGATCTGAATCCCCAATACCTGGAAGCCGTTTTCAATCTGGGTCTGTGCGAACGGGCCATGGGCCGGCTGGAGGATGCGCTGGCGGCATTTCGCCGCGCAGCCGAGCTGGCGCCGAACAATGCACAGGTTCAACATGCTTTGGGCTTAACGTTGAAAGAGAAAGGCGACGCTGCTGGTCTGGAGCGGCACAGCAAGTGATCTTCTGCGCCGGACGCTCAAGGCCACCCGGTTTATGCGTCGTCCTGCGCTACGGGCTCACGGATCTGTGAAAAAAACGATGCGCGTTTTTGTTCCCGGCGCAATTCTCGTGCTCGTCGCGGTTTTTGTGGCGATGCATCTCAGAGCCACGGATGCGGCGCGATCGAGTATCCGGTTTCGCGACGCAGGCGCCCGTGCGCGCCTCAACGGTGTCACGATTTGCGGACAGCCTCGCAAGACGTCCATTATCGAGGTTAACGGCAGCGGCGTCTGCTGGCTTGACTATAACAACGACGGCTTGCTCGATCTGTACGTCGTGAATGGCGGGACGCTGGAAAATCTGAATGCCGAAAGAACCGGCGGCCGCGGCTCGCACCACAACTATCTCTATCGCAACAACGGTGACGGCACTTTCACCGACGTTACGGAGAAGGCCGGTGTGGGTGCGTTTCGATGGGGTACAGGCTGCGCCGCGGCCGATTACAACAACGATGGCCTCACCGATCTTTTCCTTTCCAACATCGGGGAGTCGAATCTTTTCCGCAACAATGGCGATGGCACGTTCACTGACGTGGCGAAATCTGCCGGTGTATCCGGTGGCTTTCAATGGCATACGGGTGCTGCTTTCGCCGACTATGACGGCGATGGCCACTTGGACCTTTACGTGTCGGCATACGTCGACCTGCCGCAAATGTTCGAGACACAGAAGCAATGCCCGTGGCAAGGCATGCAGGTATTCTGCGGCCCGGGAGGCTTGCAGGGCGCTCCGGACCGGCTGTATCACAACAATGGCGACGGCACCTTCAGCGATGTCACGCGGCTGGCGGGCGTGGAAGACCGCGACCGGCTCTATGGCCTCACGGCAACGTGGGAGGATTTCGACAATGACGGGCGGCCGGATCTGGTCGTGGCCAACGACCGCGGCAGAAATTACCTGTATCACAATCTGGGAAACGGGAAATTCGAGGAGACTGGTGAAACCTGGGGCGTTGCTTATCCGATCGAGGGAAAAGCCCAGGCCAACATGGGCATTGCGATCGGGGATTACGACCACAATGGAACCATGGACCTGCTCGTGACCACTTTTTCGCAGGACCACTTTACCCTCTACCACAACACGGGCAAGCGGCTGTTCTTCGATGTATCCGGCGAAACCGGCATTGCTTCGGCGACCCATCCCTTTCTTGGTTGGGGTGCGTTTTTTGCCGACTTTGACAACGATGGATGGCTGGATCTGTTCACCTCCAACGGTCACGTATACCCTGAAGCCGAAAAGACGAATGCCGTGATGGAGAAATATGTCCAGCGTCCGCTCGTGTTCCGGCAGTCAACGCCCGGGCTCTTCACTGAAGTGGGCCGGCAGTCGGGTTTGGCCGGGCTCCCGATATTTTCCTCGCGCGGCGCGGCCTATGCGGATTTCGACAACGATGGAGACATTGACGTCGTCTACACGAACATGGGTGCTCCGCCAACGCTTCTTGAGAACGTCTCGAGCCCGCGGCACTGGGTAACGATCAGAACTATCGGAACGCGGAGCAACCGTGACGGCATTGGTGCGCGCGTAAAACTGACTGCGGGCGATCTTGTTCAGTACGCAAGCGTAAGATCCGGGGAAAGCTATTTATCTGGAAACGACCCGCGTGTTCATTTCGGCCTCGGTTCAAAAAGCGCCATCGACGACCTCGAGATTCGCTGGCCCAGCGGACAACTGGACCGCCTGCGTAGTGTGCCGCTTGATCGCATTTTGGTTACGCAGGAAAGTAAAGGCATCATCCAGGTGCTTGAGCCGCGCAAGCAGCAGTTGGTCAAATAGCGGCTGCGGAGTATCTTCATTCTATGCTCTCGCCAGAGTTAGTGGACCAATTTCAACAAAATGGTTTCTGCGCGGCTGAGGGATTTCTCACCCGGAAAGAAGTTGCTGGATTTGTGAATTCGATCGAACGGATTTGTACAGGAGCGACCATCGAGCACCATGACGCGACTCGCCTGGAGATGGAACCCGACCAAGAGCGAGAAGGCAGCCGGGTGCGCCGAATCTATGAGCCGTGCACATATTATCCGGAATTTCGCGCCTTATCCGACTCGAAGAAATTCTTGGATACCGTAGCGCAGTTGCTGGGCGAGAACCTGCTATTCCACTACAGCAAGATCAACATGAAACCTCCGGAGATCGGCTCCGTGGTGGAGTGGCATCAGGATCTTGCATATTATCCGCTCACAAACACGGATTCCCTGGCGGTTTTGGTCTACCTGGACGATGCTGACCGGTCAAATGGCTGTTTGCAGGTGATTCCTGGGGTTCACAGGAACGGTATCTTGAACCATAGTTGCGACGGCTTTTTCCGCGGACAAATTACGGAACCGGTGGATGTTTCAAAGGCAATCGCGCTCGAAGGGGCCGCCGGAACCGCGATCTTTCTGCATGGAATGACGCCGCATGCATCCGCGCCTAATGCTTCCGGGCATGGCCGCCGAACGCTAATCCTGGGATATCGCGCCGCCGACGCTTATCCTATTTTTGCCGGGGAAACTACGTTGCACGCCGAACTTCACGTTCGCCCCGTTCGCGGTGAATGGTGTCCGTTGGCGCGTTTTGGAACGCAATCTGTGCCGATTCCCCGATTCCAGGACGTGCCGAAATCTCTTTACGAATTACAGCAACGATTCCGGGAGAAGCAGAGTTAGGCCTATTTCTGGATATCCTGCGCAACGACGTAGAGCGTCACGCCTTTATTGATGTGCGCGGGAAAGTGCATCATCAGCAACGCTCCGTCGCGATGCGAGCGTATCTCGAGCGGCGGCGAGGAGTGATCTGAAAAGTCGTGCAGACGGCCGACCAGATCGCCCTGCTTGAGGTCGGCCCCGAGTTCCACAACCGGCTCCCAAATCCCGGTGCGCGGCGCCGGAACATAATCCTCGAGCTTTGAGGCATCCACCAGGCGCGGAGGCGAAGCGCGCCGCTCGTCAATCTTGACGATCTTGCCCTCCATCATGCCGTAATGCCGGAGGACGTTTTTGAAGCCCTCGTACGCATGCCGCACGCCCGCCAGATTCACCGACTCGCCGAACCCAAACTCACCGCCGATGGCGATCTTGCCCTCTTTCTCCGCCTCCTCCGGCAGCAGCCCGGAAGCCATATCGCTGGTATAGACCAGAATGAATGGCGTGTCGAACAGCGCCGCGACCAGGTTCATTTCGTCGCGCTGCGCCCGGTCCGGAATGGGATGAAAGGAAGTGCAGAGAGCAAAGCCGCCCTCGTTGCCGCCGGCATGCAAGTCAATTACAACGCGCACTTGAGGGAAAATGCGCGTCTTCACGAAATTAGCAATCCGGTACGAGATGGAACCCCGCGGGTTACCCGGAAACGCCCGGTTCATGTTCACACCGTCTAGCGGCGAGATGCGCGTGTTCGCTACGCATGCGCTTTCGCTCAACTGCGGGACCAGGATCACGCGACCGGATATCTCCGCCGGGTCCAGATCATGCGCCAGACGCTTGACCGTAACCTGCCCTTCCCATTCATTGCCGTGCGTTCCTCCAAAAATGGCGGCTCCCGAAGCCCGCGGTGGCGAGTTCTTCAGGCCGTTGATCACCGTGAGCGGAACCAGGGAGTATCCCCAGCTTGAATCGTGATGGAACGCGACGTTGTAGTGGTGTTTGCCGGGTTTTTCGAAATCTATTTTGGAGAAGTCGTGGATGAGTGTGGGTCCGTGCATGGAGCGCTAGTATACTATGCAGTCTGACCGCATGAAGATTACCAACGTCGAAGTATTGGTACTGAAGTCCCCCGGACTCTACAACAATCCCGAAGGATCCGAAGAGCCCCTCGGCCCTACTTATATGGGCATCGTCAGAGTGTCGACCGATGCCGGTATCACAGGGTATTCCGACATGGAGACGGCGGCTTCGGTGGCCAAAGCTGCCGTGGAGGCGCCCCGTTGGAGCGAGCCGGGAGTCGAAGCTTTCGACGGCCTGGCGTCGCTGATCGTGGGGGAGAACCCGTTAGAGGTAGAGCGACTCTGGTACAAGATGTACCGGGGCAGCATTTATTACGGCCGGCGCGGCGTTGCCATCCAAGCCATTTCCGCCATCGACATTGCGCTGTGGGACATCATGGGGAAGTTCTACCAGCAGCCCATTCATATCCTGCTGGGCGGGAAATGGAGGGACAAAGTGCGCGCGTATGCCAGCACTCTATTCCGTCCAACACCCGAGGCCATGCGTGAAGCAACGAAGAAGTATCTCGACCAGGGATTCACGGCCATCAAGTTCGGCTGGGGCGTGTTCGGAAAAGATCCGAATCTCGACGTCCGCCTGGTGGAGGCGGCCCGCCGGCAAATGGGCCCTCAAAACGACCTGCTCGTGGACACCGGATGGTTTATCGAGCGCACACCGAAGCAGGCGATTCAGGTTGTGCGCTCCATCGAGTCCTTCCGGCCGTTCTTTGTCGAAGAGATTCTGCATCCCGAGGATTATGACGGCTACCGCCAGGTCGCCGAGAGCGTGGATACGCTGATCGCGTGCGGCGAGCAGGAGGCCACCGAGTGGGGTTTCCGGCAGCTGATTGAACAGGGTAAGGTGGATATCCTGCAACCGGATCTCACCCGTTGCGGTGGGTTCACCATCGCCCGAAAAATCGTGCACATGGCCGAGCTCGCCAATGTGCTGGTGATCCCGCATTCCTGGTCGTCCGATCTGCTCACGGCAGCGTCGCTTCACCTGAACGCGTTTCAGCGGCGCGCGGTATTCGTGGAGTTTAATACCTCGCAAGGTCCGTTGAGCCGCGCCATGGTCGAGACACCTTTGAAGATGACGGATGGCTATGTTCCCGTGCCGTGTGGTCCCGGCCTTGGCCTCGAAGTGAACGAGGAAACACTCGAGAAATACCGCATCGCGTGAATCGCGCCCGCTGTCGCAGACGGAAATTGCATGCGCCGCTTCTTCCCAGGGATGACATGTGCTGCACATGGTTTGTATGCGATGTGAAATTGTGCAGAAGCCACCGGGCGAAAATCGCACTCTTCACCCATTGATTCCCATGCTCCGCTTCTGTAGCGCATGGCCATCCGTCTTTGAGAGACCTGCGGATTTTTAAAGCAAGGTCGCACAGAAACCGCGGATCACGCCTCGATTTCCAGAATGTCCAGCGTATTGCGCTGAAACATCTCCTCCATCTTGGCCATGTCCAATCGCGGCAGCGAAGTGCCCTCCAACATGCAGTTCAACTGCCCCATGCCTTCCAGGCTCGCATCGACGGTGGTGAAAGGATAGTCGCTCCCGAACAGGATCTTGTCCCAAACGCCGTATTCCTGCACCAGCATCAACGAATGGTAAAGCTGAAACGGACGATAGTGCAGCGCCGAACAGTCGGCATAAACGTTCGGATGCTTGCGTATGGTAACGACGCACTCTCCTTCGTACGGATGCGAGATGTGGGCCATTATGATCTTCACGTCTGGAAAACGAATCGCGACGTCATCGAGGTGACGTGGGATCGTGCAATCGAGAGGCGCCTGCGCAACGAACGTCGTGCCGGTGTGCAGCAGCACGGGCAGGCGATGGCGCGTCGCATACTCCCATAAGTAATCGAGCTTGCGGTCATTCGGATAGAACCCGGCGTACATCGACAGCAACTTGATCCCCTTGAGCTTGAGGTCCTGATGTCCCTGGTGAAGTTCATCCTGCCAGCCCGGCTGCGTCGGATCCACTGAGAGAAATCCAATGAGTTTGCCGGCGTGCTCCCCGACGTACGCAGCCACCTCCTGGTCGGGCACCCAGAGCCCTGCCAGCTTTGCCTTGCCCCCGAACACGATGGTCTTGTCGCACTGCTTTGCGTGCGCGTGGTATTCCTCCCAGCGCACCGTGAGATCGATCTCCACTCCGCTTCGGGCTCGACGAACCTGGGTGACGAAGTCCTTCGAAAAATGCTCCGGGTAACGAAATAAATGACTGTGAACATCGACGAGCATATTTCCCTCCGCGGCTATACTTTATCTTCCGCAGTTTGGCATATGTACCGTTTTCTTGCTTCAGGCGTCCAGCATGATGGAAGAAACCTGTTGTCCGGGTGGCGGCCCGATGTATACTTCTCGTCTGCCGCGAGACTGTCGCGCACGCGAAGCTTTTCGCTCAAGTAAACGGTGCCCGTATCACTGACAATCCCGTTTCTGCCGCTGCTTCTGCCGCTTTGGCTGTTTCAGGCCGAACCGACGTTTGAGACTCCCACACAGAATCCGTATGCCAGTGCGGTGGATGTCGAACGCGGTGCGCGTCTCTTCAGGACCAACTGCGGCGGGTGCCACGGTCCTGCGGGCACGGGAGGTCGCGGCGCGAACCTGGCCCAGCCGAGGCTTCGACGCGCGCCCGATGATCGGGCCTTGTTTCTGGTAATCCGCCAAGGCATTCCTGGGACGGAAATGCCGCCGGGGTGGTGGATACTGGACGACCATGAAATGTGGCAGGTCGCGGCGTATGTTCGGTCGCTAGGCCGTGTGGCCCCGGAAGACGTGCACGGAGATGCCCAGGCCGGCAGCCGTCTGTTCCGAACCGCGGGATGTCTCGCTTGCCATCAGGTTGCCCTCGAAGGCGGCCGCGTGGGACCTTCCCTTACCGATATCGGCTCCCGCCGCGGCGTATCGTATCTGCGCGCCGTACTGCTCGATCCGGCGTCTTCGCTGCCGGAAGGTTTCCTGCAAGTGCAAGCCCGGACTGCGGATGGAACGCGCATCACGGGTATCCGGCTGAATGAGGACACCTGGTCCATTCAACTCCGTGATCTGTTCGATCATCTGCTCTCGTTCTGGAAAGAGGATTTGGTGTCGCTCGAAAAACAGCCTGGGCGCTCGCCGATGCCGAGCTACCGCGGGCGCCTTTCCGATCAGGAACTCGATCACGTCGTCGCGTACTTGGTTTCATTACGCGGTGACACGTTGCGAGGCGACCGGTGAAGATCCTGATTGGTCTGGCCCTTTCGGTATTTGTGGCGCACACGCAGGTGACATTCGAACGGATCCGTCACGCGGAGCGCGAACCCGAGAACTGGCTGACATATTCGGGCGATTACAGTGCGCACCGTTACTCGGCCCTCGACCAGATCACCCCGCAAAATGTAAAACAGCTCCGGCCTTTGTGGGTCCACCAGATCGACGCGCTCGACAAAGCCGAGACCACGCCGCTGGTAGTGGACGGCGTCATGTATGTGACCGAGTCGCCTAGTAACGTCGTCGCGCTGGACACGCGTACGGGCCGGGCGATGTGGTCGTTTCTCAGGGCGATACCGAAAGATGTGCGGCTCTGCTGCGGCCAGGTGAATCGCGGCGTGGCTTTGCTGGGCGACTCGGTTTTCGTCGGTACCGTCGATGCGCATTTAATCGCACTCGACCGCAAGACCGGCTCTGTGCGCTGGGACGTCACCGTAGCGGATTACAAAACCGGCCATGCCATTACCGCGGCGCCGCTTGCGGTGAAAGACAAAATCGTAATTGGAATTGCCGGCGGTGAATTCGGGATCCGCGGCTTTGTCGATGCCTATGATGCGAACACAGGAAAACAGGCATGGCGCTTCTGGACAGTTCCAGCCAAAGGCGAACCCGGCAATGAAACATGGGCCGGCGACAGCTGGAAAACGGGATCCGCGTCAACCTGGATTACCGGCTCGTACGATCCGGAGCTCAACGTGATCTACTGGGGCACCGGAAATCCCGGCCCCGACTGGAACGGAGATGTGCGCGCCGGCGACAATCTTTATTCGGATTGCCTGGTTGCGCTCGATGCCGGCACCGGAAAGTTGAAGTGGCACTTCCAGTTCACGCCGCACGATGTCTTCGATTTAGACTCCACCGAGGTCCCGGTACTGTTCGACGGGATCTTCCGAGGGAGCCCGCGCAAGCTGATCCTGTTTGCCAACCGTAACGCCTTCTATTACGTCCTGGACCGTGAAAATGGAACTTTCCTCCATGGGCGGCCCTATGCGAAACAAACCTGGGCCCAACAACTCGATGACAAAGGGCGGCCCGTGCGCGTCCCGGGCATCGAGCCTACCGAAGAAGGCCTGAAAATCTATCCACACCCGGCCGGCGGCACAAACTGGTATAGCCCTTCTTACAGCCCAAAAAACAATCTGTTTTACGTGGCGGCACGCGAAAGCGGCGGGCTGTACTTCAAAGGTGAAGCGGACTACAGAGCAGGCGCGGAGTTTAACGGCGGCGGCATGCGAAATCTTCCCGGAGACCCCGGATTTGGCGCCATCCGCGCACTGGAACCCACCACCGGGGAATTGCGCTGGCAATATGATTTGTTCTCCCCGCCCTGGGCCGGCGTAATATCCACCGCAGGCGGGCTGGTATTCGGCGGGTGCGATGAAGGCTTCTTCTTCGCCTTGGATTCGGCGACCGGCAAAGCTTTATGGCGCTTTCAAACCGGTGGGAAGATCGTCTCCAACCCGATCAGTTACGTGAGCGAGGGCAAGCAGCGGGTAGCGATCGCAGCCGGCCACGCGATCTATGTCTTTGCATTGGAACAATGAATTGATGATCGGGTAGAGTCCTCAAATTTGTCGATGTATCATTGTTTCGCGGCGTTGCCATAAGCCGCGGGCGATGGCAATTGGATACAGCCATGACACCGCAGAAAGATCTTCACGCCACGTCAATTGAGCGCGCGTTCGCCATCCTGGAATTTCTGGACGGATCACGGCGCGGCTGGAATATCTCGGAGCTTAGCCGAAAACTGCGGATCCCTAAGAGCACGACCCACGTTATCGTCCTGACGCTGCAACGGCTTGGATACCTGACGCTCGACACACGCACGCGCGAGTATTCGCTCGGCCTGAAAGTTTATGGTCTCGGGCGAGGGCTTATGAAAAGCTTCAGTCTGCCGGATAGGGCGCTGCGGCCCATGCAGCGGCTGGTGCAGGCGACACGGTGCACCGCGCAGTTAGCGGTAATGGCCGACGATCAGGCGATGTATATCCAGAAAGTCGAAGGCCCTGGAATTATACAGTTCGATTCCTATGTCGGGAAACGCACCAATCTGCACTGCACGGCTGTGGGCAAGGTCCTGCTAGCTTATGCGTCGGAGCAAAAGCAGGAACATATTCTCGCCAGAAAATCGTTCGCGCACTACACGAACAGAACCATCACGTCCCCAAATCTCTTAAGAAAAGAGCTGGCGAAGGTTCGGCAACGCGGCTACGCCATCGATGATGAGGAAGAAGAGCTGGAGGTACGGTGCGTTGCCGCTCCGGTCTACAATCAATCCGGCGAGTGCATGGCGGCGCTGACCATTGCTGGGACCATTGGCCAGATTCGGGAAGAAAATATCGACGAGCTGGCGCGCTGCGTGATACAGGCGGCGGACAAAATCTTTCGTTTCCCCGAGGAGCCGGCCGGGCCTGCGACGTCCGGTGTGGATGCCATTCGAAGAGCTCTGCCGTAGCACCCGGCTCCGACATGGACAGGCTCAAAGATAAGGTCGCCATCGTTACGGGTGGCGCGAACGGAATCGGCAAAGCCATCAGCGAGTTATTCGCTGAGGAAGGTGCCTGGGTCCTGGTTGCCGATATCGAGGATGACGCCGGCAACGCCACTGTCGATAGCATTCGCAAGGCGGGTGGAAACGCGAAGTTCTGCCATGCCGATGTATCGTCAACCGCGGACGTCAACCGTGCCGTAGAAGCCGCGGCGGCCACCAACGGACGTATCGATATCCTCTGCAACAATGCAGCGTACCTCGGAAATTTTCACGCGATCCTGGAATCTACCGACGACGAATGGAGCAAGTGCATTAACGTCGCCCTGATGGGCACGCATTATTTCACGAAGGCGACCCTGCCTTACATGATCAAGCAGCAAAAAGGTTCGATCGTGAACATCGTTTCGATCCAGGCTCTGGCCGGGATGATGACTTCGGTCGCCTACACTGCAACCAAGGCGGCTCTATTGGGCTATACGCTCAGCGCGGCTTACGATTACGGGCGTCAGAATATCCGGATCAACGCAGTCTGCCCTGGTCCCATCCAGACCCGCATTTCGGCCGGACCGGATGCCCCGCATTACAAGTGGCAGTGCGACAATACGGTTCTTGGACGCGTCGGCTACCCGCGTGAAGTTGCATATGCGGCCCTGTTTCTGGCCGCCGATGAGGCGTCCTACGTGACCGGCGCGACACTTCCTGTTGATGGAGGCTGGACGTCGAAGTAGTGCCGCGCTTCAGCTTGCATTGCTGAGTTCAGCGATAACATTCTCCACGCAACGCGAGATCTTTTGCAGGCGGGCTTTCTCCGGCACGCTTGGGGAGAGCTTCCGCAGATCGGTTGCGATGGACTTCAGTTCGTCTCGATATTGCCGCCGCTGTTCGGCCGTAAGGCGTTTCGTGATGTAGACTGGCGGTCCGGCGTGGTCTTCGACCAGAGGTTCAATGGAAATCGTCCCACTGCGAAATGTAGGCAAATGCCGCAGGTACGCATCTTCGGCTCGCGTGAAGATGTCCGCGAGTCCTTCGACCGCAGACCGCCGGGTCGTGCCATATAGCTCCTCGACCGACGAGGAGAGGTGTTTGTGCCAGTCCGTTTCAGGATCGCTCAGCGTCTTGCCGGCCACCCAAAAGGAAATCTCATCACCGGGATTGCCCAAGATGTGGAAGAAATATTCGCATGCGCGGCCCCCATCGCGGTAGAGTTCGGACAGGTGTTCGCTGGATCGCCGGACAATGGGCAGAAACCAGCGGTCACGAGCGGAGTGCTGCGGCGGTTCCACCTGCGGCCCGCCCAGCGTTCCGAAGCTGCACGCAAGTTCTCGAATCAGCGTTCTTCGCCACGAGACATCGTGCTGCCTTGTCGAATCGGGCACGTCGATCAAATAATCGATGCGACGGCTCAAATCCACAAGCGCCGGTAAACTCTCCGGATCGTCAAAACGCATTCCCCAGCCACTGACTCCGACGGTCTTGCCCGGCCAATGTGCGCGAACATATTCGCTCACCCGGATGTCGAGTCGCGCATGATATTCCGTATCCGACCAGCGCCGGCACTGCTCGCACGGGCAGCGTCCCTGGTCGGCGGACTGCAGACTCACGCCATCAACCGGGAACCGGGTCATTGCGAAGTCGATCACCCGGCGCATCCAGTCCCAGGATTCGGGCTGGCTGGCGCAGAGGGCGTTGGGATTTCCGCGGCTCAACTGGGGATTCGCCCGGATAATTTCCTGAAACCCCCAGCTATAAACACCGAGACCTGTGTACACACGGATGCCTCGCTCGTGCGCTGAATCGATAAGCCGGGTCACGAGCGTGCCGCGCTCCGGTGTAACCGCGCTGGAGATGTCGAGCGGCCAGTTCCGAGAAACGTAAAATCCCCAGATTACGATGGCGTTATATCCCAGCCGCTTCATCAAAGCGAAGGTGCGCCCGTAATCTTCCAAAAGCGGGGTATCCAGACGCATGGAGGGCCAAGGTGCATTCGCGTCCGGCCGGGAGTCGAGATCCGTTATCCAACCCAGATATGCCCGGCGGCGAAATCCGGTGTCTTCAGCTGGCGCCGCGCCCAAAGGCGGCGCGAGCGCCGGCGCCTTCAGGATTTCTCTGCGAGTGATCACTGTTTACGGTCTAAAGCACGCCGTACTTTTCATACACGTCTCGCAAATAGGCGCCTCTCAAGAGCTCCTCGCGAGTATGATTCTCACGGGTAACTTTTTCCGTGGCAAGGCGAACGGCATCGGGCAGGACCTCGGCGGGAATCACCACCACGCCGTCGTAATCCGCAAACACCAGATCGCCGGGAGATACCAGCACACCGCCGCAGTCCACCGGAACGTTGTAATCAATCACCACCCCGCGACCGCGGGAATCCACCGGTTTGATTCCCGCTGCGAATACAGGGAATCCCAATTCCTCGATCTTCTTCACATCCCGCACCAGACCGTCGATGACCGCGCCGCGTGCTCCCCGTGCCCGCGCCGCCGTCGAGAGCAATTCGCCCCATGGCGCATTCCGCTTCGATCCCGCCGTCGACACCACCGCCACCTCTCCAGAGAGAAGGCTGTCCACAGCCTCAATCTCTTTTGCATACGTGTTCTCCGGGACGTGAAAGATGTCAACGCAGGAGATAGTGCGCGCCCAGCCGGCGAAACGGCATTCCGGAAATAATGGCCGGACGAATTCGTTCATGGCCTGATTGTGATAGCCAAGCTCATCGAGCGAATCGGCAACTACGGCCGTATACAGGTTCGCTTCCACATGGGCGAATAGTTCCACGTCTTGGGGGGTGGCGGGCGATCGAGGCCCGCTGGTGTTGGTAACGCTCATGAAAATAGGGTACTGGAAAAGGCGCTGCGGCAACAACAAAACAAGGCTTTGTGTCCAGGAATGTGGACGGAATACTTACTCTGCACACATCTGCGTACTATGATTCCAGGCGTAAGCACTGAAGCATGCTGAACCCGCCGGAGTTTACACCGCATTTTAAGGCATCCGTAACAGAGCATAGTTCGATCCAGTGGAATATCCCCATTCCCATGCAAGACGGTACACGTCTCGCCACTGACCTGTACTTTCCACCTCAGCCGGGGCGCTATCCGGTCCTGCTGGAGCGCACGCCATACGGAAAACACCAATCGGTGATGGTGAGCATCGGTGCGCCGGAGTTCCTCGCCGCCAATGGTTATGTCGTCGCGGTTCAGGACGCCCGAGGCCGCTTCGCCTCCGAAGGGCTGTGGTATCCGTTTCGCGATGAAGCCTGGGGGAAGCACAAAGACGGTTTCGACACGGTGGAGTGGCTGGCAAAGCAAGATTGGTGTGACGGGCAAGTAGGCACTTTCGGCGGTTCGTTTGCCGGCTTCAATCAGTATCTTCACGCCGGCGCTCCCAGCCCGCATCTGCGCTCGATGTTTGCCCGGCAGGCGGCCTGCAGTTTACGGGACGAATGGGTTTATCGAGGGGGCGCTTTCGAACTGGGTTTTATGCTCATGTGGGCCGCGCGCAACTCGCTCGAAGCGCTTCGCAATCGCATCGCGCAAGTCGAGCGCATCTGTTCGCAAGGCCAGCTCGATTTCCTGCGCTACCGCCCTCATGTGAAGAATCCGCGCTTTTCCGATCCCTTCGATTGGATTAAAGACTATCTCGAGCTACAGAACGATGAAAGCTACTGGAAGCAGTTTG
>DATLVQ010000004.1:0-2250 GCA_035577325.1 Bryobacteraceae bacterium
TGTAAACGCCGCTGAGCGAGATTCCGACAATCTGACCACTGTCGTTGATACCATAGGCCTCACTAATGATAGGAGTAGGACTGTTCGAGGTAGCGCCCGGCAGCGAGCCGAGATCCATCATGGTGCCGCTGCTGTAGAGAAACGCTTCGATCAGATACCCCGTTAGGCCGAGGCCGACGACTTGACCGCCGGCGTTGATACCGAATGCTTCCGTATTGCCGGCCGCCGGATTTCCACCCGGAGGCACCCCGAGGTCCGTGACGGTGCCGTTGCCGTAGAGCGCCGCGTGCTCGGCGACGAGGGTTTGGCCGGCCACTTGGCCGCTTGCGTTGATTGCATATCCGAACATGCCCAGGGGTGTAACCACCCCATTGCTGTAAAGACCGCTCGAGAGTATCGCTTGACCGCTGTCGTTGAGTCCCCATCCGAAACCCACGCCGAGATCAATGAGCGAATTAGACTGGGCGTTGGCGCTGGCCGCTCCAATAGCCAAACCGGCGACGCCGACGAACCTATGGATCCCCAGCAGAATTGTACGCCGCACGGTCGAACCTCCCTGTCGCTTGTTCCATTTTTTAATCCTTAATGCTTAGCAGTTTGCACAAGAACGCCGAGCTTGTATAGGCTCGAACGGGCTCGTGAGGTCGAAGATTCCCGTCAATCAGGTCTTTGGCGATTAAGTTAACTGCTTGGCCACCCCATGCGGCGAACGGTGACGATCCCGTGTGCGTCTAACTACTTGCGCGTCGTCAGCTTCTTCAGAAACTCGCAGTAGAACTCGACACCGCTTGACCGGGTATCTACCCAACGGAAGCCGAGTGTCGGTACAGGGGATGTCTCTTGAATTCGAGCGCGGGCTTCTCAACCAAGATCCATGAAACGATCGCCAAGGCAAAGGTGGTGGACATCGCCACCCAAAACCCCTCTATCGATCCGCCGGCACCGGTTGCCAACAAGAGATTGATGACTGGCATATGATAAATATATACACCGTAAGAAATATCATTTCTTCCCAGGATCTTGTCGCTCACACTTGGATAGGAGAAAGCCGCGGCAAAGATAACCAGGACTAAACCAACGTAGGATATCGGGTTCAGCAAATTTCCAAAGCCCCACCCTAACCAACGTTCCGCGCAAAGGGCAATCGCCACATATGGTATGAAAACTATCAAAACTTTGCCCGCAAGCTTCGAGTGGAAATATGAGAAGTTATGCTGCACGAAGGCGCCGGCCAGGAACATGTAAAACCACGGAATAAACGTGACACCAACGAGCTTATACAAGATCGATTGGTCAAGCGTCGGCGTGAACAAAGCATAAATCCGGTTAGCGACAATGAACAACAGGATCAACGCAAACCAACGACCATTTTGGCCGCCCCATAACTTCGCACGCACAAGACGGTGAATCACCGGTGTCAGCACGTAGAACTGCAACTCAACACTGATCGTCCAGAGGCTGCCGTCCAGAACACCCGTTCCATAATGACGCATGAAATTCGGGTTGTAGAACTGCAGGAACGATAACTGAGCTGCCGCCCAGCCGGCTGCTACGAACCAGTCGACTCGCGCAATCCGAAAGTATCCTGTCAAGAACACCGACAGAACGGACACAACAAAGCACACAATTAAGGCGGGATAAATTCGCAAACATCGATTCCATGCAAAATCGATGATTGACGGATTCTTCTCGAAAGACTGGCTGATCAAGAAACCACTGACAAAGAAAAAAATGGGGACCCCGGGAAATAGGTTTAAATGCAGCATTGCCAAACTGCGCTCCGGTGTCAGCATCTGAAAATGGAACGAATGGACGATTGCGACCTGCGAGGCAGCTACAAGACGGATTAGATCGAAGTTATTTGATTTAGATCCCATGGGATCGCATCAATTCGGAATATCGACACCGGTTTGAGAAATTTGCAGCCAATGCGAGCCGTCGTAACGAAACGTGATGGACCTATTGTGCCCGCTGGCGGGACTAGTCCATGGCGACATTTTGAAGACAGGATGCCAGGCAACATGGCCCAAGGCTCCATTTGAAGAATTGCGTACGGTAATACAGATCACCTTGTCGTTCACCGGACTGCTTGGAGCATTGATCGCAAAGTCGTCGCCCCCGTTCGCTTCAATGTCATACAGCTCGCCGCCCGTAGCATTGATCGTTACAGTCGGCGCAAATGCAATGACCTGCCTCTTAGCCGTCACGCCGTCCCAGGAACCATGCGTAGTTGCAATCCCACCCGGTAAC
>DATLVQ010000005.1:0-16728 GCA_035577325.1 Bryobacteraceae bacterium
GACGCTGGTATTCCTGCTGGCTGTTGTGACGCTGCCCCCGTTCGCGCAGTATAGCGTGAGCGCAACAGGCGCCGGCAAGGTGCCCAGCATCGCGGTGCTGATCTCGCTGCTGGTCTGCCTGATCCCAACGACCATCGGCGGGCTGCTGTCGGCGATCGGCATCGCCGGCATGGACCGCGTGATGCAGCACAACGTACTCGCCATGAGCGGCAAAGCGGTGGAAGCCGCCGGCGACGTGAACACGCTGCTGCTGGACAAGACCGGCACCATTACGCTGGGCAACCGGCAGGCGGTGGAATTCATTCCGGTGGATGGCGTTGCGTCATCTGACTTGGCTGACGCCGCGCAGCTTTCGAGCCTGGCCGACGAGACGCCCGAGGGCCGTTCCATCGTCGTGCTGGCGAAGGAGAAATATCAGCTTCGCGGCCGCGAGGTCTCCGACCACGAAGCCAAATTCATCGCGTTCTCGGCACAGACGCGCATGAGCGGCGTGGATCTGGACGGCCGCACCGTGCGCAAAGGCGCCGCCGATTCGGTAATTGAGTTCGTGAAGGAGCATGGCGGTAGCATTCCGCCGGGCCTGACGGTGGTGACGGACCACATTGCGCGCTCCGGCGGCACGCCGCTGGTGGTGGCGGATGGCCCGCGAGTCCTGGGCGTGATTTACCTGAAGGACGTGGTGAAAGGCGGGATGCGGGAGCGGTTCGACCAGCTCCGCGCCATCGGCATCCGCACCATCATGATTACCGGCGACAACCCGCTGACCGCCGCGGCCATCGCGTCCGAAGCCGGCGTGGATGATTTTCTGGCGCAGGCCACGCCCAAGCAGAAGATGGATCTCATCAAGAAAGAGCAGGCCGGCGGGCGGTTGGTGGCCATGACGGGCGACGGCACCAACGACGCGCCCGCGCTCGCCCAGGCCGATGTCGGCGTCGCCATGAATACGGGCACCATGGCGGCGAAAGAAGCCGGCAACATGGTGGATCTCGACAGCAATCCGACCAAGCTCATCGAAGTTGTGGCCATCGGCAAACAGTTGCTGATGACGCGCGGCGCCCTTACGACGTTTTCGATCGCCAACGATGTAGCGAAATATTTCGCCATTCTGCCGGCAATGTTTTCTGTGACTTATCCGGCGATCGCGGCGCTGAATGTGATGCGGCTGCACAGCCCGGAGAGCGCCGTGCTGGCCGCGGTAATTTTCAACGCGCTGATCATCATCGCGCTAATCCCCCTGGCTCTTCGCGGCGTTGCGTACAAGCCCATGAGCGCGGCGGCACTGTTGCGGCGCAACATTCTGGTATATGGTGTCGGCGGAATTATCGCGCCGTTTCCCGGCATCTGGGTCATTGACATGTTGTTGGGGTGGCTGCACCTAGCGTAGCGACTTCGCCTGGCGTAAAGGAGAAAGAAAATGCTTGAACAGCTCTGGCCCGCGGTGAGAATGACCCTGGTGTTGACGGTACTGACCGGCATGCTTTATCCGGCGCTGGTTACCGGGATTGCGAAAACCATCTTTCCCCGGCAGGCCAATGGGAGCCTGATCGAAGTACAGGGAAGGCTGGCCGGCTCGGAGCTTATCGGGCAGAAATTCACGCGGCCGGAATATTTCCATGGGCGGCCTTCTGGACCGGGGGACGGCTATGATGCTGCCAATTCCGGCGCGACTAATCTCGGCCCGACCAGCCAAAAACTGGTGAACCGTATCAGGGCCGATGCGGACAAGTTCCGCAAAGAGAATCCGGCGTTCGGCGGGCCCATGCCGGCGGACCTGCTTACGGCATCGGCGAGCGGCCTCGATCCGCATATCAGCCCGGCATCGGCTTACGCGCAGGCAGCGCGCGTGGCCAAGGCGCGCGGTGTTTCAGCGGATCAGGTGCGCCAGCTGATAGCCACCGCAATTGAGCCCCGCCAGCTCGGATTCCTGGGCGAACCGCGCGTGAACGTCCTCGCGATCAATTTGGCGCTCGACCGCGCTTATCCCCGGCGTCAGCCATAACGGCTCGGTGCAAAGCGCTTACGCCCGCGGCTCAGGGCGTGGGCTGGCTCGACATGGCATCCAATCCTACGAAAACGGTTTACTAAACACATGCGCCTTCTCAGAAGCGTGACATTTGTCCTGTTAAGCTGGCCTGTGTTCGCGGCCGACGTTGATCCACCGCTTACCGCTCGCGAACGAAAGATGCTCGATCGCATCGACACTCTGGAGCAACGGCTGGCAGCCGTTGAGTCGCGCCTCGCGACCACAGCGCCGCCCGAGAGTTTGAAGCGGGCCCAATCGCAAACTCCTGTGGCCGCACCTGCGGGCCCGTCGACCATGGCGGCAGCTCCGGCGCCTGTCGTTTCCGAATCCGGCGGCTTTCTCACGGACACGACATTCAACATGACGCTCGACGGCTATTACGGATACAATTTCAACCGCCCCGTGGGGCGCATCAATCTGCTGCGCGCGTACGACGTCATGAGCAACAGTTTTAGCCTTAACCAGGCGGCCATTGTCATCGAGCGGGCGCCTGATCCCGGCGCGGGCAGGCGCTTCGGTGTGCGCCTCGATCTGCAATACGGGCAGGCCACGGAGACCTTGCAGGGCAGCGCGGTGAATGAACCTCGGCCGCAGGTTTACCGGCCCGTCTTCCAGGCGTACGGGACCTACGTCCTGCCGGTGGGCAGCGGTTTGACTGTCGATTTTGGCAAGTGGGCCAGCGCTCTCGGCGTCGAAAACAACTACACCAAAGACCAAATGAACTACTCGCGGTCTTATCTTTTCAATTTCCTGCCGTTTTATCATTTCGGATTCCGGTCGTCATACAACGTGGCGCCCTGGCTGAACGTAAACTATTGGCTGGTGAATGGCGTTCAACAAAGCGAGGATTTCAACGGCAACAAGTCACAGGCGCTGCTGCTAGCGTTCAAGCCGGCCAAGGCGCTGACATGGAACGTGAACTATTACAGCGGCGTTGAGGACCGCGACACCGTGCCAGCGCTCAATCCGGGGATTCCGGTGCTGCCGACGCAACCCGGGCTGTCGCCAGTGCCTCTAAACGTGCCCGGGCGCCGGTTGAATATCTTCGATACTTACGCCACGTGGAACGCGGGCGCCAAGCTGACGCTCGCCGCGGAAGCGGACTATGTGACGCACCGCATCAGCGTCGGCCCGGCCCACGTCTCCGCCACCGCCGCCTACGCGCGCTACCAGTTCACTCCCAAGTTCGCGCTTGCCGGGCGAGGCGAATATCTGAACGACAGCGGCGGCCTTTTCAGCGGCGCGACGCAGGCGCTGAAGGAAACTACGCTCACGGCCGACTATCTGTTTGCCGAAGGCTTCCTGATGCGCATCGAGTGGCGTCGCGATTTTTCCAACCGGCCGTTCTTCCTGACGGACACCGCCGATATTTTGAAACGCGAGCAGACGACCGCTACCCTCGGGCTGGTCTGGTGGTTCGGCCGCAAGCAAGGCGCCTGGTAACGCTGGGGGGATCCGATGCCCAATCCACGCCCCACCCCCGAGGAACTGCTCCGGCGCGTAGAGGCGGAAGAGCGGCAGGCGCGCCGCGGGCGGCTCAAAATTTTCCTGGGTTACGCTTCGCGCGTGGGCAAATCGTTCCGCATGCTCGATGAGGGCCGCCGACGGAAGCAGCGCGGGCAGGACGTAGTGATCGGATCCATCCAGTCCAAGCTGGGGTCCGACGTGGAACGCCTGGCCGGCTCCATGGAGGTGATCCCGGGATTAAAAGTGCGCATGGATGAAAAAGACGATGAGGTGATCGACGTGGTTTCCATTCTCAAGCGGAGCCCGCAGGTGTGCCTGGTGGACGAACTGGCCCACGATAATCCGCCCGGAAGCCGCCACTCCAAGCGCTGGCAGGACGTAGAAGAGCTTCTCGACAATGGAATCACGGTGGTGACCGCCGTGAACTTGCAGCATATCGCCGAGCAGCAGGATGCAGCCGAGAAGATTACCGGTAAACGGCCCACGCAGACTGTTCCCGAAGCGTTTATTCGCTCCGCCGAGGAGATCGTTATAGTCGACGCGTTACCGGAGGACCTGCAGCAACGCGAGCCCGGCGCCGTAGCCGACACGCGGCGCCTGTCGGAGCTGCGCGAGCTGGCGCTGCTGCTGGCAGCCGAAGTAGTGGATGAGCAGTTGCGCAATTGCGTGGAAGGCCGCGGTATTGAAATGTTTCTCGGCAGCCAGGAGCGGATTCTGGTTTGCATCACGCCCCGCAGCAACGCCCGGCGCATGCTGGAGAGCGGCCGGCGCATCGCAAATCGTTTTCACTGCAATTTTCTGGCGCTGCATGTTCGACAGAAAGGGCTGATCGCGGCGGATAAGAAGCTGGTCGAAAGCCATCTTGCGTTAGCCCGAGAGTTGGGCGCGCAGGTGCACGTTTTGGAAGCTAAGGACTCGGCTGGGGCGATTCTCGAATTTGCGCGCGCCCAGAATATCACGCAGCTCTTCGTAGGCCACAGCCTGACCAGCCGGTGGCGCGAGCTGCTCTTTGGTAACCCGCTTGACCGGTTGACGGCGGCCGCGGATAGCATGGACGTTCGCATCTTTCCGCATCCGGGGTCAGAGCCAGAGCCTCCGCCCGCGCCCTAATGTCGCCGCCTGAACCGCCAGTCAAGCAAGGAACGCTCAAAATCTTTCTGGGCTACGCCGCTGGTGTCGGCAAAACATACCAGATGCTCGAAGCCGGCCAGGAACTGCGCCGGAAGGGCCTGGACGTGGTGATCGGCTACTTCGAGCCCCACGGCCGTGCGGATACCATCGCCCGGACCGAAGGCCTGGAAGTCGTGCCGCGGCGCAAACTCGAATACCGCGGCGGGACCTTCGAGGAGATGGATACTGACGCAATTCTGCGCCGCAAACCGGAAGTTTGCATCGTCGACGAACTGGCACACACCAACGTGCCGGGCGCCCAGCGGCTCAAGCGTTGGGAGGACGTGCAAGCGCTGCTGGATGCCGGCATCAGTGTACTCACCTCGCTGAATATCCAGCATCTGGAAAGCCTGAACGATCAGATCTGGCAGATGACCGGTGTACGCGTGCGCGAGACGCTGCCCGATTGGGTAGTGGATCAGGCCGGTGAGATCGTGGTAGTGGACGTTACCCCGCGGGCCCTGCGGCATCGCCTGGAGCGTGGCGTGATTTATTCGCGCGAAAAGGCCGAGAAAGCGCTGGAAAGTTTTTTCACCGACCGGAATCTCAACGGCCTTCGCGAACTCGCGATGCGTCATGTCGCGCATGAGATCGAAGAGAAGCTTTCGGCAGAGGAACACGCGAACCATATCGCGGAATCGCCGGCGATGTCTTCCACGCCAGACCGCAAGGAATCGGTCTTGATTTGCATAGATGAAAGACCTTCGACGGCTATGTTGATCCGCCGCGGCAGACGAGTGGCCGACTATCTGCGCGCCGAATGTCTCGCGGTGTACGTCAGCCCGGATCCGTCGCTCGGAAATCTCTCCCAGGAACAGCGCGAGGCGGTCGAGAGACATTTGGGTTTCGCGCGCAATCTGCGCATCCGGACCGAAGTGGTTGCAGCCCAGGATGTGGCCGTGGGCATCGTGCGATTTGCGCGCGAACATCACGCCACACAGATTTTCATGGGCCGGAGTCCTGCGCAGGGCTGGCGCCAGCGCCTGCGCGGCAGCACGCTGCAGCGCGTCGTACGATTGGCGCGCGACATTGAAATTACCATCGTGGCGGAGCGCCGCCGGTAATCGCAAGCTTAACTGGCCCCGAAAAGCGCCTTGCGCCACGCAGGCCATCCACTTCCGGCGTTGTCAGCCTAGAATTGTGGTTTATGCAAAATATTGTCTTTGCGCGGCGGCAACCACGCCTGTTCCTGATTGCGCTCATGACCGCGGCTCTGGCTGCGCCGCAGGCCCGGCCGGCACATGCGGTCCTCGATGAACTGCACGCACATCACAGTGGCATCGGGATTTGGTGGGTCGGCAATGCCGGGTGGCTCATCAAGTCGGGCGACCTCCTGATCGGTACCGATCTCGATCTCAGTATGGATGAAAAAATCCAGCCGCCACCCATCACTGCGCGGGAACTCGCGGAGGAACTCGACGTTGCATTTGTCTCGCATCACCACGGCGATCACTGCAATGTTCCGACCATCAAAGAACTGGCGCGCGGCAGCCGGTGCACGTTCGTGCTGCCCGGGCCGTGTCTCAAGGAAGTGGCAGACTTGGGCATCGCCAAAGAGCGCATCATCGTCCCCGAGCCGCTACAGCCGTTCGACGTGAAAGGCATCCACGTCGAGCCGGTACACGCCATCCACGGCAACCAGGAATTCACGGTCCTCACGCGCGAGCCGGATTTTATCGAGAAGATCGCGCACAATTGCGGGTACGTGCTCAACATCGGCGGCAAACGTTTCTTCCACCCAGGCGATTCCGTGCTCACTGAAGAGCATCTCGCGCTGAAGAATATTGACGTGCTCTTTGTCTCGCCTACTGTGCACAACATGTACATGGACCGTTCGATGATCCTGATCAACCATCTGCAGCCGGCATATATTTTCCCGCAACATTTCGGAACCTACCGGGAAACGGAAGAGGAAGCGTTCTGGATGCACGGCTATCCGGACGAGCTGAGGCTGCGGCTTTCCCAGGAATTGCAGAAGCGCTATCACAAGCTGAGCTTGGGCCAGAAGTTCGAAATACGGTGATGTGACGCGCCAGCATTTCCCAAGAGCCGCGCCGCGCGGCTGAACCAGCCCCGCTCGGCCATGTCCCCAGTCCCGTTCCCGTCACCCCGGTTGTCTCCCGCAGTTCGCGCCACTATACTCAGCAAACATGCACCGTACTGCGCTGCTGTTCGCTCTGTCTCTGGCTGTCGCTTCGGCGCAGCCTAACCGCGGCTATTATCGTTATCCGTCGATCCACGGCGACCGGATTCTGTTCACGGCGGAAGGCGACTTGTGGGAAACGGGCGTCGAAGGCGGCGCCGCACGCCGGCTGACCTCGCACCCGGGCGAAGAGACGCGCGCTGTCGTGTCGCCCGACGGCAAGACTATCGCATTCTCTGCCGACTACGAGGGACCGACCGAAGTCTACACCATGCCCGCATCGGGCGGCTTGCCGGCGCGACGTACGTTCGATGGCGGCGGCGCTTTCGTCGTGGGCTGGACGCCAGACGGGAAGGTGCTCTACACCACGCGGCGCTATTCAACACTGCCCGACACGCAGCTCGCCACCATCGATGCGCAGAATCGCATCGAGCTCGTTCCTCTCAGCCAAGCCTCGCAGGCGGCGTTCGACCCTACCGGCAAGACGCTCTACTTCACGCGCCTGCCATTTCAGGGCAGCCAGGCCAAGCGCTACCAGGGCGGTACGGCGCAAAACATCTGGAAGTTTTCTCCAGGCGCGGAAGCGGTCGCGCTCACTGCCGACTATACAGGCACCAGCAAGGACGTCATGTATTGGAACCGGCGCTTGTATTTCCTCACCGATCGCAACGGCACCATGAATCTCTGGTCGATGGACGAAAACGGCAAGAGCCTGAAGCAGCACACACATCACCAGGGGTGGGACGTGCAGACGCCCTCGCTCTCTCAGGGACGCATTGTCTACAAGCTCGGCGCCGATCTGCGGCTCTATGACATCGCGTCCGGCGCAGACAAGCTCATTACCATTGATCTGGCGTCTGACTTCGACCACCTGCGCGAGCACTGGGTCAAGAAGCCCACAGACTACACGACTTCCGTTCATATTTCCCACGACGGCAGCGAGCTGGCTCTCACTGCGCGCGGCAAAGTATTCGTAGCCCCCGCCAAGCAAGGCCGCCTGGTGGAAGCTACGGATCATAAGCCCGGCCGGTTCCGCGATGCCCGCCTGATGCCCGACGGCAAATCGCTCATCGTACTCTCGACTGAAAGCGGAGAGGCCGAGCTTTGGAAGTTGCCGGCTAACGGCACGAGCGCGAGTGAACGTCTCACTTCTGATGCGCGCGTCTTGCGCCTTGATCCCATCCCGTCACCCGACGGCAAGCGGATCGCCTCTCAGGACAAAGATGCCCAACTCTGGCTGCTGGAGCTTGCAAGCAAGACCCAGAAAAAGATATATACCGACGAAGTAAGCGGCGGCTCGCCCGCATTTTCCAGCGTGCGCTGGTCTCCCGACAGCCGCTGGCTGACGTTCTCGGTCGCCGGGCCGAACCAGTTCGAGCGAACTTATCTCTATAACGTGGAGAGCGGCGCGCTCACGGCGCTCACCAGCGATCGCTACAACAGCGTAAGCGCATGCTGGAGTCCCGACGGCAAGTGGGTCTATTTCCTCTCGGACCGCTCGCTGAAGACCGTGGTGCCCGCGCCGTGGGGGCCGCGGCAGCCCGATCCCTACTTCGACCGCACGTTCAAGATCTACCAGCTCGCGCTCAAGAAGGGCCAGCGCTCGCCCTTTGAGCCCGCCGACGAACTTCATCCCGACAAGCCTGAGGACGCCGCCAAGCCCTCCGATAAACCCGCCGACGGCGAGAAGAAAAGCGAGCCAGCTCCCGCCGAGAAGAAAACCGAGCCGGCGAAGGTCGACATCGACCTGGACGGCATTGCCACGCGAATTACCGAGGTGCCCGCGCCTCCGGGCAACTATGCCGAATTGTCCACCACGGGCAAGCGCCTTTGCTGGCTCGATTTCGACCGCGCCAACCCCGATAAGACGGCGCTCGCCTGCATGGACATCGCCAACAAAGGCGACAAATCCGAAACGCTTCAAGAGGGCGTGAATTTCTACGAGCTTTCGGGCGACGGCAAGAAGCTGCTCATGCGCAAGAAGGATGATCTGTTCGTTCTGGATTCCGCGGTAAAGGCCGACACCTTGAAGGCGCCGAAAACACTCGACGACGCGAAGATCGATTTGAAAGACTGGGCGTTCACCATTATCCCGACAGAGGAATTTCACGAGATGTTCCTCGACGCATGGCGCCTGCATCGGGACTATTTTTACGACCGCAACATGCACCATCTGGAGTGGCCGGCGGTTCGCGACAAGTATCTGCCGCTCGTCGACCGCGTGCGCGACCGGCAGGAACTGAGCGACCTCATCGCCCAGATGGTGAGCGAGCTTTCGGCGCTTCACACCTTCGTAGTCGGCGGCGACGTGCGGAAAGGGCCCGACCAGGTACCTCTGGCCGCGCTCGGCGCGCGGCTGGAACGTGATGCGGCAGCCGGCGGTTACCTCGTAAAGCATGTTTATAAATCCGATCCGGACCGCCCCGACAAGCGCGCGCCTTTGGCGCGGCCGGGCGTGGATGTTTCCGAAGGCGACGTCATCGTTTCCGTGAATGGCCGCGATGCACTCTCGGTGGCGGATATCGGCGAACTGCTCCGGAACCACGCGGGTAAGCAGGTGCTATTGCGCGTGCGCGCACCGGGTCAAGCCGCGCCGCGCGATGTGGTGGCGAAACCCATCACCATGCAGGAGGAAGCCAGCCTGCGTTATGACGATTGGGAGTACACGCGGCGCATGCGCGTCGAAGAAGAGAGTCGGGGGCAAATGGGCTACGTTCACTTGCGCGCCATGGGCCCCAACGACATCAACCAGTGGGCCGAGCAGTTCTATCCCGTCTTCGACCGCCAGGGCCTCATCATCGACGTGCGGCACAATGGCGGCGGCAATATCGACAGCTGGATTTTGGGCAAGCTGCTGCGCAAGGCATGGTTCTATTGGCAGCCGCGCATCGGCAAACCGACCTGGAACATGCAGTACGCCTTCCGCGGCCACCTGGTGCTGTTGTGCGATGAATGGACGGGCTCCGATGGCGAAGCTTTCGCCGAAGGATTCCGCCGGTTGGGCCTGGGCAAGGTGCTCGGAACGCGGACCTGGGGAGGCGAGATCTGGTTGAGTTTCGATAACACGCTAGCGGATCACGGCATCGCCTCGGCCGCCGAGTATGGCGTCTATGGTCCCGATGGCAAATGGCTGATCGAAGGCCACGGCGTCGATCCCGACATGGTGGTGGACAATCTTCCGAATGCCACGTTTAACGGGCAGGATGCGCAATTGGAGGCCGCGATCAGCTACCTGCGGGGAATGATCAAAGAGAAGCCGTCACCCGTGCCGCCTGCGCCCGCGTATCCCGATAAGAATTTTCGTGTCGAGTCGAAGGAAGTTCGACAGAACGCGGGTGCGGGCCGCTGAAACCGGAATCAGGCGCCGACAGTCGCCTTAGAGCTATTATTTTCCGAGAAGGAGAACCCACGATGCGGAACTGCGTAACGGTATTGGCCATTCTGCTGGGAGTCGCGGCAAAGGTGACAGCGGCGGACAAGCCGGGTGACACCGCTGAGTTCAAGACTTTGATCCAGCGTTATTGGGAAGCGTGGAGCACGCTCAACCCGGATAACGCCGCGCCGATGTATGCGAAAGAAGCCGATGCGGTGTACTTCGATATCGCGCCGCTCAAGTATAACGGCTGGGAGGAGTATAAAGTTGGAGTCAAGCAGACTTTCGCAAGCGCGGCCAGCGCTTCGTTCGTGCCCAACGACGACCTGAAAGTAACGCGCCGTGGCAACATCGCATGGACCAGCAATACGTTCCGTGGCGTCATCCACCAAAAAGATGGGAAGACGATGGAACTGACGGGAAGGCACACCGCCGTCTGGGAAAAGCGCGGCGCGCACTGGATCATCGTGCACGAGCACGTTTCGGCGCCGTTACCCGGGTAGAGTGAACGCGGTACAGCGCCGCGCCCGCTTCATTCGGCATACTCCTGCCGTATTCCCCTGGCGTACACTATCCCGGAGGATCACGTAATGAAGCCCGCGCTGTTCTCCCTCTTGTTTCTCCTGCCTTGTTTCGGGGCCGAGAGTTTCGGCGGCGCCCAAATCGCTGAAGTATACCGAGTGCGTCTCGATCGCGGCGATTTGCTGCAGGAATCGATCGAAAACGTCATTCACCAGTACGGTATCGCCGATGGCGCTGTGCTGACCGCCGCTGGATCGCTCGAGCAATGCACGTTTCATCGCGTGAAATCGAATGCCGAAAAGCCGGAAGACGAATTCATCACCGTGAAAGAGCCGATGGAGATCCTGAACGTCAATGGCATGATCGCCGGCGGCGAGCCACATCTCCACTTGACGCTCTCCGGCGCCAAGGGCGCCTTCGGAGGGCACCTGGAAAAGGGCTGCCGCGTGCTTTACCGCGCCGAGATCACTGTCGCGAAATTCTCTGGAACGCCGCTCGCGCGTAAACCCAACAAGGACGGCGTTCCGCTATTGCAGCGGAAGTAGCCGCGTGATGCATGAGCTTCATTCGACGCGCGTCTATGCCAGCTCCGAACGGTGCGCCCAAATCTTTTCAAAGGCTTTGCCATATTGCTCGATCAATTCCGACGCCTCGCCGTGCATTAGCGGCAGAAAAATGTGATTTCCGTTCACTTGCTGGTTTCCCGGCATCGCCGACGGAATCACGGGCTCATGGTGCCACCATTTGGCTTCGGAATAGATCTTGAGCCGGTGCTGCTCGGGATACTCCCACATGGTGGCGCGCACGCCTTCGGCGCGAAGAGCCTTCAGGAGTGCATCGCGCGAGATTCCGGCTTTCGCAGGATCGACCAGCAGCATGTTGCCGTAGTAGTAAGCGCGTTTCTGGTCGGGGCGGCAGCGGGGCTCGCGCAGGCCGGGCAATTGAATTAGCCGGTCGTTCAACCTGCGCACATTCGCAGCCACCAAAGCGCCGCGTTCCTCGAGACCCCGCAGTTGCTGACGCGCAACTGCCGCGGCGAACGGATGCATCCGGTACTTCTGGCCGAATCCGGTGCCCTCGTATGGGCGAACCGGGCTATCGGCGGCAAACTTTCCCGGATCTTCGTAATGCCCGAACGCCGCCGCGCGCTCGAAATATTCGCGGTTCTGATACATGCCTATACCGCCCTCCACTGTGGGCATCACTTTGCTCAACTGGAAGCTGTAAGCTCCCATCGCGCCCCACGTGCCCATCATGCGCCCCTGCATCGCGGCGCCGTGCGCCTGCGCCGCATCTTCCAGCAGAATGAGACCTTTTTCTTTCGCGTATTGCGCGATGCGGTCCATCTCGCAGGGCAGTCCCCAGCTGTGCATCACCATCAGGGCCCTGGTTCGCGGCGTCAGCTTGCGCCGTGCGTCCTCCAGATCGAAACAGACTGTGTTGGGGTCCACGTCGACGAAGACCGGAACGTATCCGAAAAAGCGCATGGCCAGGCACGTGGCGAAGAACGTGTAAGAGGGCACCATGATCTCGCTGCCCGGCTCGAGATCGAGCGCGAAATACATGCTCGTAAGCGCGCTCGAACAGTTCATGTGCGCCTTGACGAACGGCGCGCGCGTGTACGCCTTCCACTCGCTCTCAAAAAGCGGCAGCTCTTCGTAGAATTTGCCCGTATCGATCAAGTCATGCAGCGCCTTCTTCTCGGCAGGGCCGTAACGCGGCCACTTGAACAGCGCCTGCTGCTGTCCTACGGGGAATGTAACCGATTTCGGGCCGCCGCTTACGGCCAGCGTTTCCCGAGGATCGGCCATTGCAAAACCGGCCATAGCAGCGCCCGTCGCCTGCACGAAAATTCTTCTGGATTGCGGCATGCCTTGGTTCGTCCTTCCGGCACCAACCTACTACCACTCGCACCCGCGCACAACCCGCCCTAAGTGCTTCAAAACACGCCGGGACAAAGGTGGCTACCACCACCGTTAACCGCCCGCTGCTAACCAAACGCGTCTTGAGCGCGATGCGTGTGTGGCCGATAATCGCCTAAACGATAAAACGGTGGAGACGATTGCATGCGTGACATCCATCGACTGATTTACCTGTCCTCGAGGTGTGTAGCCGTGTCTCTGGTCGTCTGCTGCCCGCCCCTCATGTTTGGTGAAACGAACTGCGTCGCGGCCGGCGACGGCCACGCGGCGGAGATACCCGCCGCGCGGCGTTCCGCTACCGAGCCCTCGCTGGCGCTCGCGCAGTGGATCGACGCGCTCGCGATCGCTGAATCGGGCAATCGAGATTGGATCGCGCATCAGGACCGCGACGGGGGATATAACTATGGTTGCCTCCAGTTCCGCGAGAGAACATTCCTTCACTTCGTCAAAAAATTCAAACTTGATGCGGACCCGGATGAAGTGATGAATCTGATCTACGACTGCGCATTTCAGAAGCGTCTCGCCTTGGACATGCTGCGAGACAACCCCGACAACTGGAAACACTGGAAGAAAACGGCACGCCGCATTGGCTTGCCGCCGAGAGTGAGT
The DNA here is from genome assembly GCA_035577325.1 of Bryobacteraceae bacterium. Classification (GTDB taxonomy): domain Bacteria; phylum Acidobacteriota; class Terriglobia; order Bryobacterales; family Bryobacteraceae; genus QHXW01. The sequence goes on from DATLVQ010000005.1 coordinate 13,230, forward strand.
GCCGCCTGCGATCCGGACCCAACGCCACTCAGTGAAACAAAGGATCGAAGCACGAGCCCACAACCATGAGCGTAGCCATCGAACTCGAGAAGCTAAAGAACCTGAGAGACTCCGGCAGCATCACATCGGACGAGTTTGAGCGGTCGAAGACTCGTCTGCTGGACCAGTGCGTCCGCCGCATCGAAGCTTTCTACGACGGGAAGTCTCCTTCGTTACCCCGTTGGGGACTGCCGCCCGCGAAAGTCGTCCGCGGGCCCGTTCAGAGCATTCGATTTTCACAGGGCGAGGGGAAACACCCGTACAGTGCCTTTCTGAATGTGGATGGCTGCGGCGCGGAGATCCACTCGTCAACGCCCATCTCCATGGACGCCGGCGACCGCGTCATACTAGGCGGCTACGAGTGCGATGGAAGAATGCTGGCCCTTGCCTTTCACAACGAATCGAACGGTACCTATTCGAACTTGAACCGCTTGCGCCGTGGTTACCAGCTCATGCTGGCCGTCGGCGCGCTGAGCCTGCTGGCCGGGGTCGTCGTAATTGCCGGTGCCGTGATCCTGCCCTTCCTTCAAAAGCCGATCGGGGATCTGCAGTCCGCCCCCTGGCTTTACGCTCGTTATGCTTTCGCCGGGCTCGCCGCCGTAGCCATCGGCTATTTCGGCGTGAGCCTTTCCTTCCTGGGCGCGCGCGCCAAAGAATTTCACGATGCTATGACGTCCTTCGGTTCCGTGTCGTTCACCGGCTATTTCCAGCGATCCCCCGCCATGCGCGTTTGAACGTCGCGTAGCCGCGATGTCGCCGAAAGCCGCCGCCGGCGACCCTACACTGTGGCGGCATTCGCTTTTGATATTGTGATGGCGAATGCCTCGCATCGTGATCCCCGACGACGCCCCGCCCGTGATGGCGCCAAGCGCTGCCTATCGAAAGTTGCTTGCTCAAACGCCGGTGGATTATTACGACACCCTGCCCGGTACCGAAGATCGTCTCATCGAGCGCATTGCCGCGGCCGAGATCGTAATCAACATCCGCTCCTCCACGCGCTTCACCGAAAATGTGTTCCGCCATTGCCCCGCCCTGCGCCTGCTTTCACTATGGGGCACGGGCACCGATAACATAGATCTTCCGTCGGCCGCGCGGCATGGCGTGGCCGTCACTAACACGCCCGGCGTCTCCGCTTTCTCAATCGCAGAGCATGCTCTGGCTCTGATGCTTGCTGTGGCGCGCCGCGTCCCGCTCATAGATGCAGAAGTTCGCCAGGGTCATTGGCCGCGCGGCCAGGCCACGCAATTGCACGGCAAGGCGCTGGGGATTATCGGACTCGGCGCCGTCGGCCGCCAGTTCGCGCGCCTCGGCGCCGGCATCGGCATGCGCGTGATCGCCTGGACGATGCACCCGGACCCGGCACTCGGCTTCGAACTGGTTCCGCTCGATGAACTCCTGCGCGCCAGCGACGTCGTTAGCCTGCATTTGCGCCTTTCCGCCGACACGCGCGGCTTCATGGGCAAAGCCCAGATAGACAAGATGAAATCTTCAGCGATGTTAATCAACACCGCTCGCGGACCCATCATCGATGAAACTGCCCTTGTCGATGCGCTTGCCTCGGGCCGCCTTGCAGGCGCCGGCCTGGACGTCTTCGATGTCGAGCCGCTGCCTGCGGGGCACCCGCTCACGCAGTTTGAAAACGTCGTCCTCACGCCGCATTCCGCCGGCATCACGCCGGAGGCGCTCGAATCCGGGCTCGAGCTCTCCATTGCGAACGTGTGGAACTTCCTAAGCGGCCACCCGACTAACGTCGTGGCGAGCAGAACGTTGTCGCACCCCGCAAGGCACGGCTGACTATCCGTTTCACCGGCAGACCCGCCGCTTTTACCGTAAGAATTCCCCTGCCTTCGACCGCCGTTAACTAAAGGCATCTGTACTCGGTCTCAAGCGGGCTCCTAATATTGAAGTAGAGCCTATAAGATCGCCCGCGGTTGGAGGGTGGATCCGGTTCGGTGACCACTGCTGCAAGCGGCCAGCCATGCACTTCCGTCGACATCCAATTGACGCCGTATCTCGCCGTCCCTGGTGGCGGAAACTTCCCTGCCGAACCATGCTCGCTTTGGCCCTCCTGCTACCCTGCCTCGCCTCCGGTCAGCGTTTTACTTTCAAGTATTATTCGCACGATGAAGGCTTGACCAGCCTGGATGTCCATAGCCTCTTACAAGACCGGACAGGGTACGTGTGGGTGGCCACTCAGGACGGCCTGTTCCGTTATGATGGCGCGCGGTTCACGGGGTTTAACACAGGACATGGGTTGCCCTCAAACCGAGTACTTTCGCTTCACCAGTCCGTCGACGGGACCATCTGGGTTGGAACTCGCGATGGGCTCGCCCGCTTCGACCGGGACCACTTTACATCCGTCAAGCTGCCCGTGCGCGCTGGCTTCCTGGGCGAGTCCAGTCTCGCCTCGGACACTCGCGGCCGCCTCTATGCCGGTACCAATCGTGGGTTGTGGGCGGTAGAACCGCACTCCGCGGTGAAGATATATCCGGCCGGCCCCGCGGAAGGCGAAGCCGAGGTCTATGGCGTTCATGTCGACCGGAAAGGCGCCGTATGGTTCGGCTGCGACACACATGTCTGCGAATACCAGCACGGGAAAGTAACCGTACTTGGAGGCGAGCACGGCATTCCGAAGGATATTTGGAACGCCATCCTTACCGATCACAAAGGGAATCTGTGGATCCGCAGTGCCACGCGGCTGCTGACCCGAGGCAGGCTGGACAAACAGTTCGTGGCCGTGAACAACATACCGGAAGCCAGCACGCTCGGCAACCTGTATTTGCAGGCCAACGGCAGGCTGCTCGTGCCTACCCGGCACGGCCTGATGCGGCAGTCCGCTACTGGCTGGGATCGTATCGGAACCGAGCACGGGCTGTTGGTGAGCATGGCTGCCTGCGCCATGGAGGACCGCGAGGGATCGATATGGATTGGCCTGGACGGCTCCGGCCTTGCGCGCTGGCTGGGCACCAATCAATGGGAAAGCTGGACTGGTACCGAAGGCTTGGCGGGAAGCGCCAAGACCATCTTTCGAAGTTCCAGGGGAACCCTGTGGGTCGGCACCGACACGGCCCTGCAACAGTTCACTCGTGACGACCGGCCAGGACGCATCTGGAATAAGCATGACGGCTTAAGTGGCACCGCCATTCGCGCCATCGTCGAAGCCTCCGACCAGACCATCTGGTTCGGTACCAATCCCGGCAAAGTGTACCGCCTGAATCCGCGCACAGCCGCCCTTCGCCATTACGGTCCCGAGTCGGGATTCATGGGAAAAGGAGTTTTGGGGGCGTGCTGGGATGCCGGCCACAACCTTTGGGTAACCACCGGGGGCCCCATATTCCAAGGCCAGCCGCGCGGCGATTCTATCCGATTCGAAAAGGTGGTTCCGCCGATCAGTAATGAGTCTGAGAATTTCAACCGCTGTACGGCCGATCGAGATGGCGGTCTTTGGTTCACCAGCGAT
>DATLVQ010000006.1:0-3548 GCA_035577325.1 Bryobacteraceae bacterium
CGGCCGAGGCGGTCCGGGCGGCTCCGGCCGTCGCGGCGACGGTCCGCCACGTGGCAGGCAGTTCGGTAATCGCCGCCAGCCGAACGGCATTCACGGCATGGTGTTCTTCAATTTGAATAATTCCGCCCTGAATGCGCATCCGTTTTCGATCACCGGCCAGAAGATCGCGCAACCGGCGTATGCGCAGAGCCGCTTCGGCGTAGTCGCGGGCGGACCGCTTGTGATTCCGAAATTGATGAAAGACCCATCAACGTTCTTTTTCCTCAGCTATTTCGGCACGCGTTCCCGAAACCCTTATACTGCCGTCGCCACCGTACCGACCGGCCTCGAGCGCCAGGGCGATTTCTCGCAAAGCGTGCAATCCGGCGGGCCCATCCGGATTTACGATCCGTCAACGCACCTGCCCTTCGCGGGTAATCTCATTCCGGCGGCCCGCCTCGATCCCATCGCGCAGAAGCTGCTGAATTATTTCCCGTTTCCAAATCAGCCCGGCCTGGTGAACAACTACCAGTTCCTGGCTTCGGTGCCGCAGGACACCGACAACTTCGGCCTGCGCATTCAGCGAAACATCACCAAGAAAGACCGCCTATCGCTTCGCTTCAACCTGCAGCGTCGCGATGGCGCTACCGATCAACCGTTCGGATTTCAGGACACCATCAGCGGCTCCGGCCTCAACACTAATCTGGCATGGACGCGCAATCTCTCCGCGCGTGTCATCAACAATGCGCAAGTCACGTTTAACCGCAATCGCAGCGAGGCCACGCCATTCTTCGCCAACGGACCGGATGTCGCCGCGGAGCTGGGGATCGCCGGTACGTCCGGCAATCCTCTGAATTACGGCCCGCCCGGCCTGAACTTCACCAACTTCGGCGCTTTGAGCGACGCCGCGCCGATCCTCACGCGCAACCAGAGCCAGAGCGCGAGCGAAAGCGTTATCTGGTCACACGGCATCCACACCTTCACCTGGGGCCTTCAATTCAGCCGCAGCGACCTCAATACGCGCACCGACCAAAACGGACGTGGCACGTTCAATTTCACGGGCCTTGCAACCAGCGCCCTCGACGCGCGCGGTCTGCCGGTTACCGGCACCGGTTTCGACCTGGCGGATTTCGTGCTGGGACTGCCGCAATCCAGCTCTATCCGCTATGGCGATTCCAGCACCTACTTCCGGCAAAACGTCTGGAGCGGTTACGCGCAGGATGACTGGAAGGTCAGGCCAAGCCTGACGCTGAACCTCGGCGTTCGCTATGAATATGACGCGCCCCTCACCGAGAAATATGGACGTATCGCAAATTTGGATATCGCGCCCGCCTACGGCGCCGTGGCAGTCGTAGTCCCCGGCGCAACCGGACCGTATTCCGGCAAATTTCCCGCCGGACTCATCAATCCCGATTACAACAATTTCTCGCCGCGCTTCGGGCTGGCGTGGAAAGTGCCTCATATCAAACGATCCACCATCGTGCGCGCCGGATACGGGATCTACTACAACGGGCAGGCGTACATTCCCTTCGGCTTGAGGCTTGCGGCGCAGCCGCCGTTCGCGGTTTCGAACAGCGTTAACACCAGCCCACAGCGGGTGCTCACGCTGGCCACGGGCTTCATCGCCGTGTCTCCTGCGGACGTCACCAACACCTACGCAATCGATCGCGATTACCGCACGCCCTATGCACAAACCTGGAACGTTTCCATTCAGCATGAGCTGCCCAAAGGCTTCTTCGTCGAGCTGGGTTACCTGGGTACGAAAGGCACGCGCCTCGACGTGCAGACGCTCCCCAATGAAGGGCCCTCCGGGCTGCGGCAGCGCAATCAATTGGGCAATGCGCTGGGATTCACTTACGATTCATCGGTGGGCAATTCGATCTACCATGCGCTCCAGGTTCGCGCCGCGCAGCGCTTCCGCCGCGGCATCTCGATGAGCGCCTTCTATACGTTCTCGAAATCGATTGACGATTCCTCCTCGTTCGGCGGCGCCGGCAACACCGTGGCGCAGAACTGGCTGGACCTCGCGGCCGAGCGCGGGCTTTCGAGCTTCGATCGCCGGCATTCGTTCGACATGACCTGGGTGCTGACTTCGCCGGCCGGCAACCCAGGCTCGCGTATCGCCGGAGACAAGCTGGCCGGCCGCTTGCTGCGCGACTGGACGCTGAGCGGCTCCGTTACGGCGCAAACCGGCACGCCGCTGACTGCGCGCGTGCTCGGCAATACTGCGCGCCTGGCGCAAACCGGAGGCATCGGCAGCGGGCGTGCAGACGCCACCGGGCTCGATCTGGCATCGGCAGCCTCCTTTTTTAACCTCGCCGCGTTCACCGCACCGCCGGCGGGCCAGTTTGGCGATGCCGGGCGCAATACCATTCCCGGCCCCGGCCTGGTCTCGATCAACGCCGCGTTCGGCCGCTCATTCCAGTTCGGCGAGACCAGGCGCCGCCTGGAATTGCGACTGGAAGCCAACAACCTCCTCAATCACGTCAATTACACCAACATCAACACGGTCGTGAACGCAACTAACTACGGCCTGCCCATCACCGCCGCGTCCATGCGCACGCTGACCGCCGTATTGAGGTTCCGGTTTTGAAATTCCTCGCCCTTCTCACCGCGGCATCGCTGCTCGCGCAGGCGCCGCGCTCGCCGGCCGGTCCGCAGAGCGACACCCCGCGGCCCGCAACTTTCTCCACCACAACTAATCTCGTCGTGGTCGACGTTACTGTTTCCGGCCGCGACGGTTCGCCCATTACCAACCTTACGAAAGAAGATTTTCTGATCTACGAAGACGGCAAGCCGCAGAACTTGGCCAGCTGCGACCTGCAGAAACTGGAATCGAAGCCCATGGCCGCGCAGCCCGCTTTGAAAGACCGCACCCAGGCCCCTGAGTTGCCTAAACCCCAGCCCGTGGCCGCAGCCGGCGACGCACAGACGTTCCAGGACCGCCGCCTGATGGTCATGTTCTTCGATTTCTCGTCCATGCAGCCGCCCGAGCAGGTTCGTGCGGTCGACGCCGCCATCAAATTTCTCGGCACGCAGATGACGGCCAGCGACATGGTCTCCATCATGGTCTTCGGCAGCGCTCTCAAGACCGTTCAGGATTTCACCGGCGACCGCGATCTGCTGATCTCGACTATCCGCGGCTTCCACATCGGCGAATCGAGCGAGTTGGCGTCCATGTCGGACACCGGCGCCGATTCCGAAGACCAGAGCGGGCTTTATGTGGCCGACGAAACCGAGTTCAACATCTTTAACACCGACCGCAAGCTTGTGGCACTCGAGGATGCCGCGCGCCGTCTCGGCCCCTACCCGCAAAAGAAGGCGCTGGTCTACCTTTCGAGCGGCGTCGAGAAGACCGGCGTCGATAATCAATCGCAGCTGCGCGCAACCATCAACGCCGCCGTGCGCGCCAACGTGGCGTTCTATCCGATCGACGCCCGCGGCCTCAGTGCCTCGGCACCAGGTGGTGACGCCTCGCAAGCGGGCGCCGTCGGATCGAAACTCTATAGCGGCGCCGGGCAGCGGTCTCTGCGCGACAGCTTTCACAACCAGCAGGAAACGCTGTTTAC
>DATLVQ010000007.1:0-3830 GCA_035577325.1 Bryobacteraceae bacterium
GTCCGTAATGGAACGGCGCGAATCCCCAGGGGGCGTCATCGATCCAGGTCCATCCCCACGGGTCGACCCAAGCCCAGTGGCCATCGTGATATGGCGCCCAACCCACGGCAACGGTGCGCGGCACCCACACCTGACCGTAACTAGGGTCATTGCGCCAGTAACCATACTCATCCAGATCTTCGTAACCGACCATGTCGCGCGAAACGTATCGAGGCGGCGGGCGGCGGTCTTCGCGGTCGTCACGTGTTTCCCACCAGCGGTCGAAATTGTCCGTCGACAGCGCGTCGCGCACTTCCGTGGCTGGCTGATCGGCGCCGGTGATGAAAGCGGACTGGCGCGCGTGAACCGGAAACGCCTGTCCACCGGATGTGACTTCGGCTTCGCCGCCGCGCACCGTGACCGTAGTGGTTTCGCGATCGGGGTCGGCATCGATGCGGTACCTGCCGGGTCGCAAGAGCGTCACGGCTCCGTTCGGGGTATCGATCTCATAGCTGTCGTCATCGCCGAGATGGCGGACCGTGACGTTGATGGTTCCATCCGACAGCCGTACCTGCGTCATGCGGTCATCGAGGTTCAGAAACGCCAGGGCGGTATGCGAATCGAGGCGAATTGCGGCGGAGCCGATGTGCAACTCGGCGCGCGAGTTCTCGTCCGCCCACAGGCGATCGCCGGTAGTCAGCGGGTAGTTAATGACGGCCTCAGACCAATCATCGTGGCCGGCGGCTTGAAAGGAAACGGAACCGTCGACAAAATTCAGCCGGGCAACGCGCGATGGCGGATCGTCGTCCGCGCACGCCACGCCTGCCGCAACGAGCATCCCAGCCAGGAACAACTTTCGCATTTCGAGCCTCCTCGCAACGTCACTCTATGTAACGCAGTATGGGGCTTAACGGTTGCGCTTTCAAGCATTAACAATCGTTAGGGTGCGGATGCGCCGCGACGTTCCGCACTCCAACTATAGAAATTCCCGCCAGATGCGGCCAGCCGCGCCAGCAACGGCGCCGGCTGCCAGTAATCGCCGAAATCTTTCTGGTAACGGAAAATGCGCGCAAGCACTGTATCAAGCCCCACAGTATCGGCGTAAAACATGGGACCGCCGCGATGGCGCGGAAAGCCGAAACCATAGACATAAATTACGTCGACGTCGCCGGGGCGCATGGCGTAGCCCTCATCGAGAATGTTGGCGCCTTCGTTGGCGAGCGCTGCCATGATGCGCGCGATGATTTCCTCATCGGCGATCGAGCGCCGCTTGATTCCGCGCGCCTCAGCGGCCTTGGCGGCAAGATCGTCGATCATGGGATCGGGAACGGGCGTGCGGCTGCCAGCTTCATAACGATACCAGCCGGCGCCGGTTTTCTGGCCGTAGCGGCCCATGTCGAAGAGCCAGTCGGGGACCACCGATTGCGGGCCCTCGGCGCGTTCCTTTCCGATGGAGCGCAGATACTGGCGGATGCGCGCGCCGACATCGATACCGGCAATGTCCTGCATGGCGAAGGGACCGACGGGCATGCCAAAATCCACCAGCGCGCGGTCGATTTGCGGAACGCTCGCGCCCTCTTCGAGCACAAGGTAAGCCTCGCGCATGTAATACGCGATCATGCGATTGGCGACGAAGCCAAAACAGTTGCCCACAAGCACGCCGACCTTGTTGAGCCGCTTGGCGAGCTTCATGCACGTGGCGATGGTTTCCTTGGAGGATTCGCGGCCGCGCACGACTTCGACGAGCTTCATCACGTTGGCCGGGCTGAAATAGTGGGTGCCGATTACCTTGGCAGAGCGGCCGCTGGCGCGCGCGAATTCATCAATATCGAGCGTGGACGTGTTCGTGGCGAGGATGCATTCGGGCCGGGTGACGCGGCCCAGGTCGGCGAAAGTGGATTTCTTGAGGTCCATGTTTTCGAATACGGCCTCGGTGACGATGTCTACATCCTCGAAACCATCGTAGGTGAGAGTGGGGGTGATGAGCGCGAGCGTGCGATCCAATTGCCCGGCGGTCATCTTGCCTTTCGAAACCGACGACTGGTAATTCCTGCGGATGGTCGCGAGGCCGCGGTCAAGCGCTTCCTGCGTGACCTCTTTGAGAAGCACGGGAATTCCGGCGTTGGCGTAGTTCATGGCGATGCCGCCGCCCATGGTGCCCGCGCCGACAACGGCCGCCGTGCGGATTTCGAGTGTAGGCGTGTCCCTGGGGATGTCGGGAATTTTCGCAATCTCGCGCTCCGCGAAGAATAGCTTCACCATGGCGCGGGATTCGGTGGAGAGCACACAATCGGCGAAGATTTCGATTTCGCGCGCGGAGCCGGCGTCGAAACCATGCTCGATCCCAGCTTGAATAGCGTCGACGGCGGCAGAGGGGGCGCGCGCGCCACGAGCGGTTTTCTTGAGAGCCTCGCGAGTTTGGGCGCAGGCGGCAAGAGCGGCGGCACGATCGGTGATTTTGGCTGACTGGTCGCGCGATTTGCGAATAGCACCGGATTGCGCCCGCTCGAGCGCGAAGGCTATGGCGCCTGTGAGCAAGTCGCCTTCGGCGATGCGATCGATCATGCCTTCGGCCAGCGCGCGCACGGCGGGAATATGCTGGCCGAGCGTGCATATTTCAAGCGCCATGGCCGCGCCGGCCAGTCGCGGCAGGCGCTGCGTGCCGCCAGCACCGGGGATGATGCCAAGCAGGACCTCCGGCTGGCCAACCTTGGCGGCGGGGACGGCCACGCGATAGTGGCAGGCCATGGCGAATTCCATGCCGCCGCCGAGCGCGGTGCCGTGGATGGCGGCGACCAGCGGCTTGGGGCAATCTTCAATATTGCGCAAGCGCGCATGCACGGCGCGCGATCGCTCGAACGATGCTTCGCGGGTCGTGATGGTTTCGAAGAAGCGGATGTCCGCACCGGCGATGAAGGTGCTGCCCGCGCCGATGAGCACAACCGCGCGTACATCGTTATCCTGGGCAGCGCGGGCGACAGCAGCCTCGATGGCTTCGGGAACGCCGGGACTGAGCGCGTTGACCGGCGGGTTGTCGACGGTCAGGATGGCGACGTGATCGCGGACTTCATAGCGGACGAGTTCGGACATGGCTCAAATCTTACCGTAGGGCAAGGCGCAGGCGATGAGAAAACGCCGAATCGCTGTTGCAGGTGGTTATGCTCTCATCCTGCGGCTACCTACGGCCAGGACAGACTTGACGCGCTTGGCGAGAGTTTCGGCGGTGTAGGGCTTCTTCAGGAAACCGTTCACGCCTTTGCCGGCGAAGCGGCGAGTAGCTTCGGATTCATCGTAGCCGCTGCTGAGAATCACCGGGATATCGGGCTGGATATTGCGCAGCAGGACGAACGCTTCTTCGCCTCCCATCTCGGGCATGGTGAGGTCGAGCAAGACGAGGGCGACATCGCCGTGCAGCTTGCGAAAGAGCTCGACACCGACTTGGCCATCTTCGGCCTCAAAAACGGAATACCCGAAATGCTCGAGCGTGGATTTCGCGATCGAACGCACCAGAGGTTCATCATCGATGACCAGGATGCCGCCCGTACCGCTGAGGTCGGCCTGCATGCGATGCAGGCTTGCGGGAACACGCTCTTCCGCGATGGCCTTCTCGGCGGCGGGAAGCCAGACGCGAAACGTGCTGCCGGCACCGGGAGAACTTTCCACATCGATCTGGCCATGGTGGCTGCGGGCAATACCCAGCGCCGCCGCCAGCCCCAGGCCGCGCCCGGTAAATTTAGTGCTGAAGAACGGATCGAAGATCTGAGCGCGCGTGGTCTCATCCATGCCGCATCCGGTATCGCGGACCTCAATGCAAACGTGGCGGCCGGCGGCAGCGTTGGTGGCACCGTTGA
>DATLVQ010000008.1:0-2052 GCA_035577325.1 Bryobacteraceae bacterium
TGACGGCGTGAGCCATGCCTTTGAAAGCGGCCAGTTCCTTTTCCATCTGGTGATGCAGATCGATGGTGCCGGTAAGGAGCCGGACGCCGCCGGTTCCGGTCCCGTATTTGCGGACGGCGTCGACGGCGGCATCGTCGATGCGGGGATCGCCAATCAGACCGAGGTAGTCGTAGGAGGAGAGCATCAGCATCTGCCGGCCCTCGGCCTCGACCATGGGGCCGGAGCGCCCGCCTAACGGCAACTGGTAGGGGTACACTTCGGCGGCGCAGGCGCGGGTGACCATATCGAAGACGCGGCGCGCGCGGCCATCCACGAGACTGGCTTTATCGAAAGTGCAATTTTTCTGCGATATGAAAAAGCCGTTAAAGAGACCGCCGGACGAAGAGGAGACAACATGGCCGCTGGCGCAGCCCTTGGGCTTATCTGTCATGCAAAGGTCACCATGGGGCAACTGGCAATGATCTCACGTTATACATTCGTTACACCAGTAGTGTTTTTTGGAGACGCAGTAGGGCGGGGGATGGTTCCTTGGAGACTGCGGAAGAACGAGTTAAGGGCGAGGAGAGCGAATTAACGTGGATGAAAGAAGATTGAAAATAATTAATCTGGCTGCGCTTTCATTTGCGGATCAGCAACTTTGCCGGAGGGCCATTCGCTACCGAAAACTTGATCCCGAACATTTATTCGCTATACTTGAATAAATGTCAAAGCGCAGCTATTTGGGGGAAATGGAGCTGATGGTTCTGCTCGCGGTGGTGCGGTTGGGCGACGAGGCGTACGGAGTTCCGATTTCTCAAGAACTGATGGAGTTTGCCGGGAGGGAAGTCGCACTAGGGAGCATTTACGCCGCGCTCGACAGACTGGAAGAGAAGAGCCTTGTGACTTCGTCGCTGGGAGATCCAACGCCGGAGCGCGGCGGGCGGGCGAAACGCTATTTTCGCGTCACGCCAGCAGGTATTCGAGCGATAACGATGACGCGTACGGCGCTCACGAATCTGTGGAGCGGCATACCGCAACTGGAAGAAAAGCGTTTATGAGCCAAAGAGAATCCAATCCGCCGAAGGCAGCTATTTGGTTGCTTCGGCACGTGCGTCCGGGCAGTCACAACCAGGCTTTGACCGGTGATCTCGTGGAGAAGTTTCGCCAAGGGCGCTCGCATCGCTGGTTCTGGAAACAGGTTCTCATCGCCATTGCGGTAGGTGTTTTGGGCGAGGTGCGGCAGCACTGGCCGCAGTTCACCTACGCGATCGCAGGAGGGGCACTGCCTGCGTTTCTTTGGAAGAGCGTTGAGGACGCGCCTCGCATTTTGCACTGGTCCGCCGTGCCATGGCCATGGTCGCAGTTCCTTCTCGAGTTGAGCGGTCAAGCTTTGCTTGCCCTGGCAGCATTGCCTGTTCTGGCGGTTGCGCTGGTGATCAATAGGTCGTTTCGCTGGGCCAGTCTGCTCCGGACAGGAATGATCAACCTGACCTTTATCACGCTAGTACACTATCTACTTGGTGTCCTCGATACCTTCTCGGGGTTACGCCGTCCTGTGCCGGGCAATCCGTATCTTTTCACGATTCTGATAATGCCGCCGTCCGTCATGGAGCTATTGATCTTCTCCAGCTTTCTCATTGCGGCGTGGTTCGGCCGCCGATCGCCTCGACGAGCCAATGAACGTTCGGAGCGAGCACAGTCGTGAGAGACAGTCTCGACGTATGCGCCTAAGTAATGGGTGGCGGCTGGACGACTAGGCGACCATTTCCTAGAACGTGTATCCGGGCGGTTTGATGCCTTTTACGCGCAGGTAGACTTCGGCTTGGCCGCGGTGGTGGGCGGTGTGGGTGAAATAAGCCCACAGCCATTCGAAACCGGTCAGATGGCGGTTGGGCGGGCCTACGACGGTGTCCAGACGCTCGGGGGTCATGGCGGCTACGGCTTTATCGCAGAAATCGAACGAGTCGCGCAGAAACGCGATGGCGGTGTCTTTATCGACGTCGACTTTTTGCGTGTCTTTCGACCACTCGGCGATTTTGGGCGGAAGGGCCGGCTTGGCGAGACCGCTGGCGT
>DATLVQ010000009.1:0-5311 GCA_035577325.1 Bryobacteraceae bacterium
AACTCGCTTACGTCGCCATGCTCAACGCGAAGGGCAATGGAAAACCTGACGCCCTGGGCGTAGTAGATCTCGAGCCTGGATCGTCCGGCTACGGCCGGCTTGTAGGGCAGGTGGACATGCCCAATCCGGGCGACGAGCTCCACCATTTTGGCTGGAACGCTTGCAGCGCCTGCCTGTGCCCGTATGCGCCGCATCCGCACGTCGAGCGCCGATACCTGATCGTGCCCGGTATCAAGTCGTCGCGCATCCACATCGTCGATACGAAGCCCGATCCCCGGAAGCCACAGATAGTAAAGGTGATCGAGCCAGAAATGCTGGCCGCGCGCGCCGGATACGCCTCGCCGCACACCATTCATTGCGGCCCCGAAGGTATCTACGCCAGCGCTCTTGGAGCGCCCGACGGCAACGGTCCCGGCGGCATCTTCATCATGGACCACGACAGCTTCGACATACTCGGCAAATGGGAGCTCGCCCGGGGTCCGCAAGAACTGTCCTACGATTTCTGGTGGCATCTGGCGCTGGACACGGTTATGACCAGCGAGTGGGGCACGCCCAACATGGTCCAAAACGGCGTGAATCCAGAGATTCTGCTGAAGGGCGGCTATGGCCACAAGCTGCACATCTGGGATTTGCGCAAGCGGCGCCACGTGCAGGAGCTGGACCTGGGCTCCGAGCACCAGATGGCTCTCGAGCTGCGTCCCGCTCACGATCCCTCCCGCGCCTATGGCTTTCTGGGCGTGGTGGTCTCGCTGAAAGATCTATCGGCGTCGATATGGGTGTGGCACCGCGATAACGGCAAATGGGCCATCAAGAAGATCATCGAGATTCCGGCTGAGCCCGCCGATCCAGCTCTACTGCCGCCGCTGCTCCAGGGATTCAAGGCCGTGCCGCCGTTGATTACCGATATCAACCTCTCGCTTGACGACCGGTTCCTGTATATTTCGTACTGGGCCACAGGTGAATTCTTGCAGTACGACGTGTCCGATCCCTTTCACCCGAAGAAGACCGGCTCGGTGCACCTCGGGGGCATCGTGCGCCACGCGCCGCATCCCAAGCAGCCCAAGACGCCGCTCAACGGGGGCCCGCAGATGGTCGAACTGAGCCGTGACGGCCGCCGCATATATTTCACGAACTCGCTCTATGCGCCGTGGGACGCGCAGTTTTATCCCGAAGGCATCCGGAGCTGGATGGTGAAACTGAATGCCCGGCCGGAGGGCGGCATGGATCTGGATCCCAACTTCTTCCTGGAGTTCGGCGATCTGCGCGGCCACCAGGTGCGGCTGGAGGGCGGCGACGCATCCTCTGACTCGTATTGCTATTCATGAGCGGCGGCTGGAGCTGGCCCACGCTGTTCCTGCTGGGGGCGTATCACGGCATCAATCCCGGCATGGGCTGGCTCTTCGCCGTCGCGTTGGGGATGCAGGAGAAGCGCTCGTGGGCCGTGGTCCGGTCTCTCGCGCCCATCACGTTGGGTCATGCTCTGGCGATTGGCGTGGTCATTGGCCTGGCCGGTCTGGCGCGAATCGTAGTGCCGCTTAACTACCTCAAACTCACGGTGGCCGCGGGGCTCATCCTGCTCGGCGTTTACCGGATCGTGCGCAGCCGGCACTTCCACTGGGGAGGAATGCAGATCGGATTTGGCGAGCTCACGCTATGGTCTTTTCTCATGGCATCGGCGCATGGAGCGGGCTTCATGGTGCTGCCGGTGGTAATGGTACTGCCGGCGTCGGCCGCGGCGGCGGGGCATCACACGCACATGCAGGGCGCCGGCTTACAGGATCCGCTAACGGGCCTGCTGGCCACGCTGGTCCACACGCTTGGGTATCTCACGTTCACGGCGGTGATCGCGCTGGTGGTCTACTACAAACTCGGTCTGGCGCTCTTGCGCCGGGCCTGGTGGAATCTCGATCTGGTGTGGGCGTCGGCTTTGATCGTGACAGGATTGGTCGCGCTGGCGATTTAGGGAGCGCTGACAGAAAAACGCGCAGCGGCTGCGACGCGCCTACTTCACCTTCGGCGTCTCGACGATGATGCCCATGCCATCGAGCAGCGTCCAGACGGCGCGCTCGTAAGCCACGACTGCTTTCTGGTAATCCACATACGCCTGCAGCAGCGAGCCCTCCACGCTGGCCAGACGCGACTGTGCATCCAGCACTTCGAACGCCGTGACGCCGCCCAATTCGTATTTCTGCTGCTCGGCTTCCACGTTTTTCTGCGCCAGATCGCGGGCCGTCTTGGAAGCGTCGATCTGCGCCAGGCTCATGTTGAGCTGGTTGGTGGCGAACTTCACCTGCTGGATGATCTGCTGCTCAAGCTGCCGCTCGGCGTAGCGATCGCGCGCCCGGTTCACCAGCGCATCGGCCAGATTTGCCTGGGCGGAGCTGCTGCGTACCGGGATGGTCATGTTGATGGCGAAACCATAATACGGGGCTTGGAAAGCAAACATCTGGTGCAGCGCGTCGCCCACACCGCCGGGGATAAATGTGGAAGGCCCGGTACCTAGCGGTCCCGAGACCGGAATCTGGTTCCCGCCCAGGCCGCTCGCGCCCCCGATGGCGCTCAAATCGAACTTCGGCAGCATGGAATCGCGGGCCACGCGCGCATTCATCTCGTTGACTCCCTGATGCCGGCGGATCGCGCTCAGCTCCGGGCGTTTCTGGAGCGCAGCGGCCACCGCTTCATCCGCGGGCAGAACGGGCACTGCCGGCATAGCCGCATCGTCTTCAAGCACGATCTCTACATTGCGCGTCGCCGGATTGACATCGGCGCCCATAAGCCGCCGGAGCACGTCCAAGGCATTGCGATAAAAGTACTGCGCTTGAATCACCGCGACTTTGCGCTGCGCCACCTGCGATTGCGATTGGAAAATGTCCAGCGCCGGCAGCGCGCCCAGATCGAGCGCCAGCTTATCGCGCTCGTAAGATTTCTGCGCCAGATCGTACGCCTGCTGCTGAACTTTGATGTTGTCGCGCGCCTGAATCGCGTCCCAATACTGCTGCGCCGCACCGGACACCAAGTCAGCGATGCGCGCCTCGCTTTGTTCCGATGTGATGAGCAATTGCGTGCGCGCGATCATTAGGGGCGTGCGGAATTGCAGATTGCGCCGGCCCTGCAGCAGCGGCTGCGTCACCGAAAAGTTCAGTCCGGTAAAAACATTCGGATTGAAAACGTTGAACTGGCTGTTGCTCGAGAAACGGTTGGCGCTAAATCCGAAATTGACGGCTTGGCCCGTTGACAATGTCTGCTGGTACCTCAGATCGGATTGCTGCGTCAGGCTGTTGAGCTGCGCCGCGCCGCCGATCTGGCTGAACTGCGGCTGTTCCTGGCGAGTGCTGCCGAATCCGGCCGTTATGTTTGGATCGAACGGCGCCTTGGCGCTCAGGATGGCGTCCGCCGCGGTGAGAACGTCGAGACGGGTGAGGTTGATCTCGGTGTTGTTCTTGAGCACCAGAGCGATGAAGTCCTTCACGCGCAGATACAGCTTATTGTCCTGCACGCGGTCCTGAACCCCTTCGACATCGCGCACCTGCAAGTTCGGTCCCTGGAAACGATCAGTCACGAACTTCGGCAACGTTACGGCGAACAGCAGCGGGCAAAGGACGAGAAGGAGCGCCGCGCGCAGCAGGCGACGGGGTAGATTATTCATAGCGCAGCGCCTCGATAGGATCGATCCGCGAAGCCTTCACCGCGGGATAAATGCCGAAGATCACGCCCACCGCCACCGACACGCCGAACGCGATCGCAATGGACGACGAGGTTACGATGGTCTTCCACTCCGCAGTGCGCGCAATCAGCCAAGAGAGCAAATAGCCGAAAGCGATTCCTAAAACTCCGCCGGCTACGGAAATAAGGACCGATTCCGTCAGGAACTGGCGCACGATATCGTTGCGCCGCGCGCCCGTCGCCCGGCGTACGCCGATCTCGCGCGTCCGCTCCATTACCGTGGCCAGCACGATATTCATGATGCCGATGCCCCCAACCAACAGCGAAATGGCCGCGATGGCCACCATTACGTAGGTGAAGATAGTCTGCGTGCGCTGCTGCTGGGCCAGCAGATCGGCCGGAATCACGACGCTGAAGTCCGGGATGTTGTGGTGGGTGGAATTCAGGATGGCGGTGACCACCTTGGCGGTTTCAATGCTGTCCGCGCCCGGCTTGAGCCGCATATCGATGCCGTCGACGTCGTCGCGGAAAAAATTGTTGTCCCAGAAACGGTACTGGGATGTGCTCAGCGGAATGTAGATGACGTTGTTGCGGTCTTCCGATTGCGCGTCGGAGCTGGAGGAACCCGAGGTTAATTGCCTGCCGAGTACTCCGATCACCTCCACCCACGTATCGTTGACCTTAATGTACTTGCCCACCGCCGGACCGTAACCCAGCAGCTCGACTTTCGCTTTCTCACCGAGAACGCACACGGCCGCGCTGGCCGCCTCCTGTTGCGCGTCGAAGAAAGTTCCCTCTTTGGTTTCGAGATTGTGGATGGTGGCATATGACGGCTCAACGCCGTACAGTTGGGCGGGATCATGGGGCGGCTTCGGCAGCAGCCGCGAAGGGCGCTGGGTTCGGCGCGGCGAGATCAGCTCAAGCGAATCGATATTGGCCTGCAGAATGCGCACGTCGCGCTCAGTCAATCCTGGCGACGAGCGCCGCCGCACCTGAAACTCCTCGGGTCCGGTGGCGGGGCGCGATTCCACCAGCAGATTGCGCACGCCGAGCTCTTCGATAAATCGCAGCGATTCCTGGCGCGCGCCCGCTCCGATGGCCAGCATGCCGATCACCGCGCCGACCCCGAAGACCATGCCGAGCCCGGTAAGAGCCGTGCGGATTTTCTGCGCCAGAAGATTTTCCGCGGCCAGCGGCAGGTCTGAGAAGTATCGCGAAATACCGCGCGTTCGCCCGGCGATGGAGATCACGGCGCTCGATTTCACTTGGAAATGGCCTGCATCGCGCCACCGCCGCTGCGTTTCTTCTCAGCCTGCTGGTCGGGGTTGGCAAGTGCGACCACCTGGCCTTCAGTAAGGCCCGTGATGACCGCCTGGCTCTCGCTGCGGCGGACGAGCTTCACATCGGCGGGGGCGAATCCGGAGCCGGATTTCACATAGACGAAGGTTCTGCCGTCACTCTCGAATACCGCCTGTCCGGGCACCCAGAGCACTTTGTGCAACGGCTCCGCGTTGATGACGACATTGGCGTTCATGCCGGGCCGCAGCTCAGGCGAGGGATCGTCGAGCGTGATCTTGCATTCGAAGCGGCGGTCCCAGGGTGGGCCGCTGGTGCCGGCCATATCTTTGATGCTGCCGTGAAATTTACG
>DATLVQ010000010.1:0-5255 GCA_035577325.1 Bryobacteraceae bacterium
ATACCGCCATGGCGTTTCTCGGCCTCACCGTAAAATGCGCCCGCTGCCATTCACACAAATACGACCCCATTACGCATGAGGATTACTACCGGCTGCGTGCTTTTTTTGAGCCTTATGACGTGCGCACCGATCGCGTGCCGGGGCAGGCGGACCTCAAGAAGGATGGCATCCCGCGCGTGTACGACGCCCATTCGGAAACGCCCACATACCGGTTTGTTCGGGGCGCCGACGCCAATCCGGATACCGAACATCCGCTGACCCCTGCCATCCCGGCGTTCTTCGGGAATGCCGAATTGAAGATAACGCCTGAGCCACTTCCCTTGGATGTCTATTATCCGGACTCAAGACCGTTCGTGCATCGGGACTTGATTGCAGCGGCCAAGGGCGACATTGAAAAATCGGAGACGGAACTCAAGAAGGCGCAGGAGGAGCTGGAAAAAGCCAAACAGCAAGTCTCTCAGCCGGCGCCCGTGGCGGCCGGGGCGGGAAACCGATCTGCCCCGTCTTCGGCGCCCGATGACAAAGCTTTGGATGCCGTGCTGAAGGCTGAAGCCGGCGTTGCGTTGCGACAGAAGGAGCTGGTATCGGCGCGAGCTGCCTTGCCCGCTCTCGAAGCTCGCATCGCGGCCGATGAGGCCAAGTATTCGACAAAACCGCCGGCGAATCTCGAAGAATTGGAATCGGCTGCGCTGAAGTCCGAGCGTCACGCGAATGTCCTGAAAGCCGAGGAGAACCTTCTGCGGGCGCAGCAGGAACTCGCGGCCGCCAAGCCTGAATCGGAGACCTACGACAAAGAGGCCGTGAAGAAGTTAGGCGAGGCGCGGGCACAGCTCGAGGCCGCGGCCAAGGCGCTGGAATCGCAAGACGCCTACACACCGGTCGGCAAAATCTATCCGGATTCGAGCACCGGGCGCCGTCTGGCCCTGGCTCGATGGATCGCGAACAAGAATAATCCACTTACCGCACGCGTGGCCATCAATCATATGTGGCTCCGTCACTTCGGGCAGGCGCTGGTACCGACCGTATTCAATTTCGGCATCAGTGGAAAGCCGCCTTCCCACCCCGAGTTGCTGGACTGGCTGGCCACGGAGCTGATGGATCGCAACTGGAGCATGAAGTCCATTCACCGGTTGATCGTGACCAGCAACACCTATCGCATGCAGTCTTCGACCAGGGATGCCATCAGCCCGAATACAAAAATCGACCCCGACAACCGGTATTTATGGCGAATGAACGAGCAGCGCATGCAGGCCGAAGTGGTCCGTGACAGCCTGCTGTCCATTGCCGGGAAGCTGGATACGGCGATGGGCGGTCCGGAGATTGAGGCCGACAAAGGACTCGAGTCCCAACGGCGGAGCGTCTACTTTCAGCACACGCCCGACGTGCAGATGACTTTCCTGAAAGTCTTCGATGAAGCTAACCCGAACGAGTGCTTTCAGCGGAATGAAAGCATCGTGCCGCATCAGGCGCTGGCGCTCGCAAACAGCAAGCTGAGCCTGCAGGTGGCGCGCACTCTCGAAAGGCAGATGACGAAACAGACCGGCGAGACGGCTGCAGTGGATGCGAAGTTTATTGCGGAAGCGTTTGACGTCATCCTGAACCGGCCGCCATCGGCCGCGGAAAGCGGCGCATCCTTGAAATTCCTGCGCCAGCAGGAAGAACTGTTTCAGGATCCGAAGAAGCTCACGCTCGTTGCGTCTGGACCTCCCGGTGAAATCAAGCCGGAATCGGACCCGCACTTGCGGGCGCGCGAAGACCTGGTGCACGTACTCTTGAACCACACGGATTTTGTAACCATTCGATGAGGAACATCCATGAAGCCGAATGAGCAGCCTTTGAAATCTGTTGCGCTTTCGCCCGGTTGCTGCACCCCCAGCCGCAGAGTCTTTCTGGCGGACTGCGGAATGGGGTTGACCGGCTTGGTCCTGGGAGCCATGTTCCAGCGCGAAGGCAAACCTGCAACGACGGCCGAGGCGTGGGCGCCGCCGGACGGCAAGCCGCATTTCCCGCCGAAAGCCAAACGCGTAATCTGGATGTTCATGCTCGGCGGCGTGAGCCATGTGGACACGTTCGATCCTAAACCGGCGCTGAATCAGTACGCGGGCAAGAACATCTCGGAAACGCCGTACAAGGACACTCTCAACTCGCCTTACGTGAAAGGTGTCCGCGAATTTGTCAAAGGCGATCACGGCATCAAACTCACGCTTTATCCAATGCAGGTTGGTTTCAAGAAATATGGCCAGAGCGGGGTCGGCGTCAGCGACTGGTTCTCGAATATGGGCTCCATGGTCGACGAGATCGCTTTGATCCGCTCAATGTACACGACCGACAACGATCATGGCGCCATTCTGCAGTTTCATACAGGGCGCCACATGTTCGACGGTTATCTGCCGACGATGGGCTCATGGGTTCATTACGGTCTCGGCACGCTGAACCAGAACCTGCCGGAGTTCGTTGTGTTGGGCGAGCCGCCAAGCGATTGCTGTGGCGGCATGGGGACTCACGGATCGGGTTACCTGGGTCCGGAACATGCGGGCGTGCAATTGGAAATCAACCCGGATGATCCGCTGCCCTTCGCCTCCCCGGGCAAGGACGTCTATCAGCAGGAGCAGGAACGCGAGTTCGAGTTCCTGAAGAAGCTGAACGGGCTCAGCGCGGTGGAGTACCCCGGCGACGCCGCATTGAAAGCGCGCATCAAGTCGTACGAGCTGGCGTTCCGCATGCAGATGGCGGTGCCGGAGGCCATTAGCTTCAAAGAGGAAAATGAAGAAACCAAGCGGCTCTATGGGCTCGACCAGGAAGTCACCAAACCGTTTGGTGAAATCTGCCTCGCGGCGCGGCGTCTTTCCGAGCGCGGCGTGCGTTTTGTACAGCTCTATCACGGCACCGGCGGCAACGCATGGGACGCCCATAAAGACCTGAAGAAGGGGCACGGCGAGCAATCCGCAAAAGTAGACAAACCCATCGCCGGCTTGCTGAAGGACCTCAAACAGCGCGGCATGCTGGACGACACGCTAGTGGTGTGGGCCACCGAATTTGGCCGCACACCGGGCGGAGAAGGCGCGAACGGCCGCGACCACAATCCCTACGGATTCTCGATCTGGATGGCCGGCGCGGGCATCAAGCGCGGCATCGTCCATGGAGCCACGGACGAACTCGGCTTCCACGCGGTGGAGAACCGCCACTACGTCACCGACATCCACGCCACCGTCTTTCATCAATTGGGACTCGATCCACGCCGCCTTGAAGTTCCCGGCCAGAAACGCCTGGATATCGACTACGGCAATCCGATCAAAGAAATCTTGATTTAGAGTTCAGGTTGCCCGCACAGGCCGCCACATCCGCTGGTGTTAAGTTGCTACGCCTCCACACACGTTGAATGCCTGGCCGGTGATCGCGGCTGACTCATCCGACGCCAGCAGGATCGCCATAGGCACGATCTCATCGGGATCGAGGCGCCTGCCGATGGGGGTCAGGCGCGATTCCAGTTCGGAGAATGACACGCCTAGGCGCTTGGCATCGTATTCGACGCGCCGGTCATTCATCTCCGTGCGGACCGGGCCCGGGCAGATCGCATTTACAGTAATGCCATCGCGTGCGACTTCGAGCGCGACGCTGCGCGTCAGCCCCAGCACACCGTGTTTGGACGCCGCATAAGCCGCTCCGTGGAATGAGCCGATCTTGCCGTTGATGGAGGCGATGGTGATGATGCGGCCCCACTTTTTCGCCAGCAGCACAGGCAGCACGGCTTTGGTGAACAGGTAAGGTGCCGTGAGATTCAGCGCCAGCGTCAAATTCCAGAATGCGTCGTCAAAATCAACCACCGGCATCGGATGCGAACTGCTGCCCAGCCCGGCGTTATTGACGAGAATGTCGATGGTGCGGAAACGTTCGATAACCTGAGCGACGACGCGCGCCGGGACCGCGGCATCGCCGAGATCCGCAGGTATGGCGAGCGCCCGTCCGCCGGCCTGCTCGACCTCTGCCGCGAGGGATTGCAGCTCTGCTTCACTCCGGGCGGTCACCGCGATCGCCGCGCCCTCGGCGGCAAAGCCCCGCGCGATTGCCCGGCCGATGCCGCGGCTGGCACCGGTGATCAAAGCGATGCGACCCTCTAGTTTTCGCACAGGCATTGCATCACCTTACCCGATCAAGACCCATTAATCGGCAATACCAGACGTGAAGGCCGCTCGCGGTCCAGATAAACGGTGTTTTCCGCGGTGACCATGCGGGTTGCGGTGGCCCCCGACTCTCCCGTACCGGGGTTTACGTCGAAACGCGGAAAACTACTGCCGTTCACTACAGCGCGGAGCCGGTGCCCCCGCCGGAACACGCAGCTGGTCGCCCACAGATCGACTGTCATCTCGTAGACTTTGCCAGGATCGAGCAGCGCAGGCCGGTAATTCGACTCACGGTAACGCGCGCGCTGGATCCCGTCGCAGACCAGCATCGAGCGACCGTCCGGGGACACGTCCGTAAGCCGCACCACGAAATCGGTGTCCGCGGCAGTGGATGATACAAACAGGCGGGCAACCACCGGACCGGTGACCTCGAGATCGGTGTCAAGAGGTTCGGAGGTGAAGGTCAAACAGCGGCCTTCGATTTTCCTTTGATCGCGTGGGCCGGCCTCAGCATTCAACTCCTTCCATCCCAGGGACTCTCCGGGCTGCTGGGCGGTTAGAGAATAGAGAGTGTTTCCACCGGCCGTTTCGACCGGATCGTTGGGGTCGTGGCGGAATTGCGCTGGTGGAGCGCTTTCTTCACCGGGTGTCCACGACAGGCTTCCGTCATTGAGTGAAGCTGCCGAGCCGCTACGGCGCCTATCAAAATAAAGCTCTCTATAGACAACCAAATGAGGGGGCCAGTCGTCGGCCGTTCGCCAGCGGTTCGGCCCCATCACGAAGTACCGGACGGCCGGTTCGCTATCGAAGCCGACCGGTTTCCGTTTCAGCGTGTAATCGAACCACCGCAGCATTTCGCCTTTATAGTCCCAGCGTGCCTCGGGTCCAAAATCCAATTCGCCGACTTTCTGCCCGTCTAATTCGGAGTCGGTGCGGGGACCGTGCATCCAGGGACCAATGGTCAGGCGATGCCGGCGCCGCGCCTCATCGGATCCGCCCGCGCTTCGCATGCCAATGAAGTTGCGTAAGCTGCCACCGAGAAAGATATCGAACCAGGATGCCAAATGGTAAGTCGGCACGCTAAACGTTTCGTGAAACTGGGCGACATCAAACTGCTTCCAGTAGCTTTCATCG
>DATLVQ010000011.1:0-2931 GCA_035577325.1 Bryobacteraceae bacterium
AAAGCAAAAACTTCGACATCGGAGAAAAAATGACCGCGCTGCGATTCCGCATCATGGGATGTCGCCGTTCGCACTGCCGGCCGCGGTCAACGCCCGCGGCTACAGCATCCGTCGCTTGCTCCCGGTACAAGCAAAAGAGGCAGCCCCAAGTTGGGACTGCCTCTTTGTGAAACTGCGCTTTGTAATCCTTAGAACTTCTTGATCATCCTCACGTACCAGAACCGCCCGATATTATCATAGAGGCCGCCCGGGTACCCGATGGAGTTGCCAAACTCGAATGAAAACGACTTTGGCGGCGATTCATCGAAGATATTGTTCACACCCACGGTGAGCGTGGTGTTGTTTAGGATATTTTTCCAGCACGGCATGGCGTATGGAACCGGCGGCGTTTCCTTCTCCTTGCCCACCACTTCCTTGCCGCCCTTGGAATACCCCGGCACAGGCGCCGCTTCCACCGGAGGGGTGAAGATCAGAGTGTAACCAAGCTGCGCGTCTGTGAACCAGGTCGGATGCACCCAGTGTTTCTTATAGACTCCGTCAAACTGACTGGCCAAGATCTGTTCCCAGTATCCATCCAGCGTATGCAGAGTCACGTTGAAATCCACGTTGTGCCAGTTCCAGTCGACGTTCGTGTCCCCCTTCCATTTCAGCCAGGCCTGAGGATTGGTTACGTCCCCGAAGAAGCTGCCGATAAACCAGTCGGAACTGGAGGCACCAGCTTGTTGCCGCGGCGTTGACTTGGGAAAATTAATGACCATCTCGTTCAGATAACTCCACCGGCTCAAGAGCGAGAATGTGCCCACGCTCGTCTCGATTTGGTACTGGAGACCGAAATCGACACCATTGGATCGGGTGCGCCCGGCGGGTAAGTAGGGAGCATTCACGCCGGAGAAAGTGCCGTCCGAGGTAAATAAAGTCGTGGGTTTGGTGGCCGACGGCTGCGCGGGAGTCGTGACAGCCGGGATCAAGCCCGCGTTATATTGTTGAAGGATTGTGTTGGGAGATAGGAACATGTTGATCCCAGTGCGCTCCACATCCCAGAAATCAACCGTCAACGTCACCTGTCCGTACTTGGCCGGAATCCACTTTGGCGTGTAAACTATGCCGGCAGTCGCACTGCGGTCGTGTTCCGGAGGGAGATCTTTTCTGGGTCGTTGCTCGATGGTCGATTCCGGATTGGTGGTGTCCTGGCAGGTCGGGTCGTCAGCTGTGCAAGGTACCACCGTAAGAGGAGTACTAATAAACCCATTGGCGCCAGGAGAACGTGTCGGGCCCCCGGTTGGCCCCAGACCAAACCTCGTGGGCCCATACAACTGAACCATGGACGGCTCAAGGAAGCCTTCACCCCAGGTGGCGCGAATGGTCAGGCTCTCGTCCAAGGGCTGCCAGCGCACCCCAAACTTGGGCACCGTCGCATTGGTATCGTTGTTCAGCCACTCGTTGTACCGGACTCCGGCCGTGACCTCCAACGAGTAAAACCCAGGTACGTTGAACTTGGGACTGAAAATCGGGATCAGCGTTTCCGCGTAAACACCCCACGATTTGCGCCCCGCTTTAACGACCTCTTCCATGCCGACGCCGGCGTTCTCACCGAGGCGGTTTTGGTCGTCTGGATCGACATGGTAACTTTCCCGGCTAAACACGCCGCCAAAGGCAAGTCCAATGCCGCCCGCGGGCAAATCAAACAGGTCCGTGGTGTACATGTTGAAGTCCAATGTGGCGAGCTTCGACGTAAGCAGGTCCCTCGTGTTCAGCGTCGCGAAATTAAGCAGTGGAGCATTGCTCGGGATCGCCACATGCTGGGTATCGCCAAACGGATTGTACGGCGTCGTTTGTCCGATAAAGTCAGCCGATGTGGGATTAAACAGCGAGTCGTTGGCGTTCAGAATCCGCTCAAACCGCAGAACATTGACGCTTTGGAACCGGGCAATCTGCTCGATTTGGCTGTACATGAAGGCAGCATCGTAACCCCAGGTCCCGTTAAACAGCTTGTCGCCTTTGACGCCAACGGTGAAACGCTCGGCGATGTTTTCGTTGTCGATCAAGCGGTTACCAAAATCGAAAAAGCGCGCGCGCGTGCCGCCCGAGATGATCTGCTCAAACGGGTTGAACGGATTGAATGCACCCGGAGGCGCGGAAACTGTCCCAGGCGTTGGCCCGCCGAAGGGCGGGGGCTCAGCACCGCTTTGAACTGCGGCAGAGAATGGATGATTGGGCGGGACGAAGAGCGTTATCTGACCCGGCGTCTCGAAGTTGCCCGTGGCAATTGGCGCAAGTTCATCGTGCGTCTTGGCATCCACATAATAGAAGTCGCCATAGACCCGGAACTGATCGTCGCACACCTTGGTTTCGAAAGCCGCATAACCGCCCCAGCGTTCCTGCTTGGGAAATGAACTTGAGTAGAGGTTGAAGTTAAAGCCAGGAAGGATACTCGACCTCACACGACTATGGTGGAAAATGAAATCAGCTGCCGGAGTTAATCCGTTGGAATTATCCGGCGCCGTGCCGAAGAATTTGTCCAACCCCGCCACGTCATCGGGTAGAACCGGGGCCGGCTGCGGATTCCCATTGACGTCGAACGGATTTAAAACGGCCTCCCTTGACAACTGAAGGTTCCACGGGACCGCGTTTGAGCTCAAGAACGGCGGGGCAAGCGAGTTGCTCCGGTCGTGGTTAAACATGTCATGATGCTTATAATAGAAAATGTTACCAGTGATACTGGTCTTGTCGTCGCCGGTGCCGAAGAGGATGTCCCCTCTATACTCGGCATCGTCTGTGCCATTGCCATTGATCCCGTTGCTAGTGGCCGAGTTCCCGTACTGCACGGTCACCTGGGCGCCACGGTAGTCCTTATAAAGCTTAAAGTTCACCACGCCGGCAACCGCATCCGAGCCGTAGGTGGTCGAAGCGCCATCTTTCAGAATCTCGATG
>DATLVQ010000012.1:0-3868 GCA_035577325.1 Bryobacteraceae bacterium
GTACCGCGCAGTACCTGGTAGCTAGAACTCGAAGCGTGCCACGATTTGCATCTGGCGCGCATGGAACCCGTTTGCTAGACTGCTCACCTGGCCGAAGTTGCCGCCGCCCCACCTAAACCCTGCGCGATCGAAGCGCGTGCGATTGAAAGCGTTGAAAGCCTCCATCCGCACCTGAAATCTCATCGTTTCCCGAATGTGGAACTGCTTTCTCATTCCGAGATCGACATTCGCGATGCCCTGCGAATTCAGATTCTCGAAATACCGGGGCGCGCTGCCGGCTTGCTGGTCGCCTGGATCGGCAAAACATGCTGAGTTGAACACAGAGATGCCGTCGGACGCACCATTGAGAAGCGCTGCCGCTGCATCCTTGTAGCTGACCCCGGTGCCCGGATTCGAGCAGGTCAAGTTGGGCCGCTGCCGGCCGCCCGACAGGCGGGCGTGGGCCATCTGGATATGGACGGGCTGCCCCGTCTGCAACGTCACATTCGATGAGGCCGACCAGCCGCCAATCACCGCATCCACTACCCGGTTCATGTTACTGCCCACTAACAGGCCACGGCCGACCGGTATGTTTCCTGTGAACGCGGTCGCCAGACGGTGAGTAGCGTTGTTGGCGCTGACCGTATACTCGTTGCTCAGGCGGTCCAGTTGCTGCGGTCCGCCATTAGTCAACCAGCCGATCCAACCGTTGGCGCCGGAAGAGCTATTATCGGTAGCCCGGGCAAATGTATAACTGCCTTGAATCGTGAAATACTTGCTGCTCCTTTTCTCGAACCGAACCTGCATCGAGTCGTAACGGGAGAGCGCTGCTTGCCGCGGCAAACCATCGAAGGAACCGTCGAACTGTGGATAAGGCCGCAACAGGTTGACGAGCGGAATCTGAGGGTCGTTATAGCGTGAATCCGGCTCGTTGAAGATCGCGTTGGGCCCGACAAAGAGCGGCTGGAATGGATTCGCTACCAGGCCGTTCAACTGGTGGGTAGTGTAATTGACCCGCACGTCGGAAGGAATGAAATTTCGATTCCGGGTTCCAGCCGCAAAGCTGCCCCACGGCAGGTGCGTGCTCCGATTGGCCGAATAGTCCACGGCGACTACGAAATCGCTTGGCAGCAGCCGCTGGACGCCTCCGCTCCACTGGTAGATCTCGGCGTTCTTGTTTAATTCGTAGCTAAGGTCGCCTCCGTTGTCGAAACCCCACATCGCCAGCTTTCCGTATTTATTCCCTTGAGGGACCGGTATCCCGTTGGGGAACGGATTTTCCAGCGTCGCATACTGCGTCAGATAGTTGTCCTTTGTGAAGTAGGAAACGGCATTCTTGAAGTAAGCCGGGCCTGTGTATTGGAAGTTCGTCTGCATGTTCGCGCCATAGTAAACGCCCGCGCCGGCGCGGATCACGGTCTTCGAGTCCCAACTGTATGCGACACCCAACCGGGGGGCGAAGTTGTTGCGGTCGATCGGCAGCGTGCGGCGCCCTGAGACGGGAAACAGAGTGACACCCTTGATCTCACCAAGACCAGGTACGGTAGTTCCACTGCTATCGGTGAAGTCCGCGAACGTGGAACGATTGTAGCGCTCCGTGTACGGCGTGCTCCATTCGTACCTCAGCCCGATGTTCACCGTGAGCTTGGAGTTGACCTTCCAGTCGTCCTGAATGTAGAAGCCTGTCTCCTTGGACTTGTCCGCCACCGGTGGCTTGATCCTCAGTTCGCCGCTGGTTCCCCACCCAAGCAACA
This sequence comes from Bryobacteraceae bacterium, assembly GCA_035577325.1. GTDB lineage: Bacteria > Acidobacteriota > Terriglobia > Bryobacterales > Bryobacteraceae > QHXW01. The sequence continues at coordinate 1,734 of DATLVQ010000012.1, forward strand.
GGCTCGCGAAGGAATCCCCTTGCGTAACTGCGCCATTGCCGGCCTGCTGATTATTCACGTCCGGCCCGAAGCTGAATATGCCTGTTGGATTGTCCGGCTGCCAGAAACTGTTGAAGAACACCCGCTGCTCGCCTCCGAATTTGATCGAATGCGAACCCTTCACCCAGGACAGCGCGGACGAGTACGTGTACAACGTATGCGCAAAGTGCGTATCCACGCAACACTGGTCGAACAAGTTGGTGTAGACGCTGTCGAACTCCATCGAGGGCATCCGCGCCAGACCGTTGTTGATCATGTAGCTGGGAAATCCAACCGACGTCAGATTGGGATAGCTGGTGATGCCCGGTGCGATCGCGAGATCGAGAGCCAGACGGCCCGTGTACAGGATTCGGGGGTTAACCGTCCAGTTGTAATCCACCACGGCGTTGTGAACGTCCGTCTTGTACACATAGGAGTCGTCGATGAATGTCGCCTGCGTTGGAGCGTTGTTGCTCAGCCTGCTGTAGCGGAGGCCCAGACGGTTATTGTCGTTGAACTGGTGATCGATACGGGCATCAAACTGATAAGCCGAAAATGTGGATTGCACGTTCTTGCGATAGTTGTTGTAGTTCGTCCCCGCATCTCCGGTCACATTGGGTTCCGGAATTAGCGACAGAAAGTTCTTGGCCACCTTATCGATCATGGTTGGTGGGATAACGTTGTTGGCGAAAGGTTGCCGCGTGCCATCCGCCGAGACGGCGAAGGGATTATAGATCGTCACCGGAGCCAGATTGCCATTTTCGTCAAAGGTCAGGGTTTTCGAGAAGTCTCCGCTCCGCTGCAGATCTGTAGGAAAGGTGGCGACCGTTTGAGATGAGCCGATGTCCCGCTGTTTCTCATAATCGAAGAGGAAGAAAGTCTTGTTCTTCCTGATCGGACCGGAGACGGAGCCGCCGTACTGATCGTGAATATGAGGGGGTTTGGCGATGCCTGCCTGGTTGCTGAAAAAATCGTTGGCATCGAACGCATCTCGCTGGCCGAAATACCAGCCACTGCCGTGAAACTGATTGCCGCCCTGCTTCATCATGATGTTCACGACCGTACCGCCGTTGTTGCCGTATTCGGCAGAGAAACTGTTGTTCTCGACTTTGAACTCCTGGATCACTTCCACTGAGGGCGTGTAGTAGACGTTGGAGTTTCCGCCTTCGCCCTGCTCAGGCGCGCTAATAGGAGCGCCGTCGAAGCGGACTTCGGCCGTCGAATTCCGCTGGCCGTTCGAAATAAAGTTGGTCCCCGAAGGGTAGCTGTCCCGGGTACCGCTGCCAGCCGATTCCGTGATCCCGCCGGACAGAAAGACCAGGCCGTAATAGCTGCGTCCGTACAGGGGCATTTCGCGGGTGTACTGCCCCGTCACGGTGGTGCCAATCTCGGCGTTGCCGGTATCCAGTGTGGGCGCCGCTTCAACCACGGTCACCTGCTGCTCGAGGCCGGCGACATTGAGCGTAAGATCGATGTTCGTCCGCTGGCTGACCGCCAGCACAACATCTTTCATCTCCTCGGCGCGAAAACCGGACATCTCAGCCTTGAGATTGTAGGTTCCAGGGTGCAGACCGTTGAAAATGTAATAGCCTCGTTCGTCGGCTTGGGTGGCACTCGAAATATTGGTCGCGACATCCGTGATGGTCACTCTGGCGCCGATAATCACGCTGCCGGTGGCGTCATGCACGACACCTCGAACCTGCGCTTCAAAGCTCGCCTGCCCGAACACAAGGACCGGCATGAGGGTCAAGAAGAAAGCCAACAAGGTCGTCAGCCTTTTTACGATTCGTAGCATCTGGAGCCTCCTAATCGTGGGCGTTACTGTGGGAATCCACCGCGCTCGAATGCCTAAGACTTCCCCAGTAAAGCGTGATCGCAAAATAGTATATAAGGGGACAGTCGGGTGTCAAATACTGAAATTACGTGTGGTTGGTTTTTCTTGCCGCACCTTACAGGAGTAATAAATCTAACGGTCTACAAGTGTTTCCAGAGCGTGTCTATCGGTCGACTTGTTGAATAGGCTGAACTTCTTCCAGCCCGCGTTGCTCGTTCTGATGAGTGCCCCCAGCTTTGCGGCGAGGGCGATTTGCGGCATGTGTATGGGTCTTAAACGAACC
>DATLVQ010000013.1:0-3864 GCA_035577325.1 Bryobacteraceae bacterium
CGCCGTTCATCCTGTTGGTCGCACTGGCCATCCGGCTGACTTCGCCGGGTTCGGTGATTTTCCGCCAGGTGCGCTGCGGCTTGAACGGGAGGCAATTCACCTTCTACAAATTCCGCTCCATGTGCCAAGATGCCGAAGCCATGCGCGCGACGCTCGAACACATGAGCACCCGCGCCACCGCCATGAAGATCCCGGACGACCCGCGGCTTACGCCGATTGGCCGCTACCTGCGGAAGTTCTCGATCGACGAGTGGCCGCAATTGTGGAACGTGCTGAAGGGCGATATGTCGCTGGTGGGGCCGCGGCCCGCAGTACCGCAAGAAGTGGAGCAATACCAGGCATGGCAACGGCGGCGGCTGCGCATGCGGCCGGGCCTCACTTGCCTGTGGGCGCTGGCCGGCCGGGATGCGGTAGATTTCGAAGCGTGGATGAGGATGGACATGCAATATATCGACAACTGGTCGCTGGGACTCGATTGGAAGATTCTGCTGCTGACGATCCCGAAAGTTCTCTCGGGTAAAGGAGCGCACTGAGCCGGCCATGCACCTGCTGCCCACACAGGAAGAAGTTGTGCGCGTGCTGCGCGACACCGGCGCGCTGCGCGATGGCCATTTTGTATACCCCAGCGGATTGCATTCGAACGAATATCTCCAGGTGCCGCTGGCCATGCGCTATTACCAGCATGCGCGGACCTTGAGCGTCGGGCTGAGCCGCCTGTTGCGTGCCAACACGGAAATTCGCGCCATTATTCCGGAGCTGTCGATCGTCGCTCCCGCCACAGGCGGGCTGCCGGTGGCGTACGGCGTGTGCGAAGCCTTGCGCGCCAAACAGGTTTATTGGGCGGAGCGCGATCACGACACCAAGCCCATGCGCTTCCGCCAGTATCTGGAACAGCATCCCGGCGAACAGGTGGTGCTGGTCGATGATATCCTGCGATCCGGCAGCAAACTGAGCGAAATGAAGACGCTGCTGGAATCGCGCGGAGCGACGGTGGTCGGCCTCGCGGTCATCATCTATCAACCCACGCCGGATACGCGGAATTTCGGATCACTGCCGCTCTACTATCTGGCCAAACTGGACGCCCGTTATTACGCCGACGCCGCACACTGCGACTTATGCCGACGCGGGGTAAAGCTGGAGAAGGTGTGGGTGTAGCGGGTTGTCGAAAACGGGCGTTGAAGACGCTTTGCGCGCGGCTCGGAAAGGAGCCCTGTAATCAACGGGTGCTTTCTGACCCACGCCCGCGGGGAGTCAGTTACGTGTGTTTCAATTAGCGCCCCAGCAGGTCATCCGCGCACCCCTTGGCGCCCTACTTTAGCTCGGCCAGCGTTTTCTTGGGGTCAGTCAAGAAGGCGTCGTCGATCTTATCCAGAACGCGCACATCCCCCATGTTGATCGACATCTTGGCGCTGGTGTGGTTCTTCGCGAGTTTCAGGCCGTTGTAGTCGCCATACTCCCAGTCCCACGAGCCCTTATCGCCGTTTTGCAGCCTGAAGTCCCAGTGGGTCATGAAGTGTGATTGGCCGGAGACGAATGCATCGTAGCGGTCGCCTGGCGTGAGGCCCACGTGAGCGAAGGTAAGACGCACGACGTCGCCCTTGTCGGTCCCCATCGTCTTTGGACCGAGGTACTTCAGGTTTACTCCCGGATCGAGCCACTTCCACGGCATGGCCAGCCAGTACATGTCGTTAATGAAAGCTTCGTAGGCATCCTTCACGGCCTTGGCGCCGGCCGGACCGTCGAGTTTCTTGCCGTCTACGTAGGCGTTGCCCTTGCGGTCGTTGATACTGAACAGCACCACACGCGGCTTGCCGTCCTTGGTCTTGTCTTCGAGGCGATAACGGCCGGTCATCTTGTCCCATAGGTGGGAGCGGTTCTCGACCACTTTATTGCCGAGATCGACGATGAAATCGTAGCGCACGAAATGTGCGGCGTACCAGGCCTTTTCGCCGCCCATGGCGTTCATGACGGCGTGGGCAATCTCGTCCGCTTTGGCGTCGCGGTGCGGCTCGGCGGCGGGAAGCAGAGAGGCGGTGACAACCAGGAAAGCGAATGCGATGCGGAGCATTAGCGCATTATAATCCGGGGCGGGAAGGCGCGGGCGGGGGAAAAGGCCGCAAGTCTTCCGCGGAATGCACGGCAGCAATACGCTACTCCCATTCGATGGTGCCGGGGGGTTTGTGGGTGACGTCGTAGAACACGCCGCAGATACCTTCGAGTCGCAGCAATTCATCGGACAGGCGGCGGAGCAGGGGTTCTTCCATGGAGACCGATTGCGCGGTCATCCCGTCTACGGAATGCACGGGGCGCAGCACTACCGAATCGGGCTGCGCGAGCGAACCTACTGGAATCAGCACCACGGGAAACTGCCACACTTTTTGGTCGTATCCGGTTTCGTGGGAAATGGAGCGGACGATGGCGTCGGCGCGGCGCAATCTGGCGAGGCGTTCGGGCGACAGCGTGCTGGCGGACACGCCCATTTCGGCCAGAGGCCGGCGGCTGGCCACGCGCGCGACTACGCGATTGATGCGGCGCGTGCGGTTGATCAAGTCGGTGGCTTCGTTTTGAAGAGCGCCATCCTCCGAGGGGAAGCGGTCGAAGGCCAGCACCGACGCGTAACTGCGCTCGTCGCCTTGCACGCCTACCGAGCGAACCGGCAGCAGGAAACCATCTGGGGTAGGAGAAACAGGCTCATCGCATTCGGCGCAGAGACAGCGAATGGCGAGGCCCGGTCCAGGGAAGGGATGCCGCGCGAGCACATCTTCGGCAATGCCCAGTTCGCGGCCGATCTCGCGAACCTCGTCTTTATAGAAAGAGCTGAGCGGCTCGACGATGCGGTTGGCGGCCATAAGCTGCTGAATGCCGGCGACGCGATTGTGGTGCGTCTTGATGACGGCGGCTTTTTCGGTACCGCCGGATTCGATGGTATCGGGATAGATGGTTCCTTGCCCCAGAATCCAGTGGCCGTCCAGCAAATGATGCGCTTCGATGATGCTCTCCTGTACGCGCACGAATTCCTCGCCGATGATCTTGCGCTTTTCTTCGGGATCGCGGACGGCGGCTAGAGGCCCGAGAAACTGCTGCTCGACACGCTCGATTTCGACCCTTGCGGCGCCAAGCGAGTCGAACATGCGGCGGACGAACTCGGTTTCGCCTTCGCGCATCAGGCCAGTGTCCACGTATATGCCGCGCACGCGCGAGGGTCCGAGGGCGCGCAGGCACAGCGTGAACGCGACAGTGGAATCGACACCGCCGCTGACAAAGAAAAAGACGTTGCGATCGCCTACAGTGCGCCGGATGTCTTCTTCGATCAGCGGAATGCGATTGCGCGGGTCCCAGTCCTTGACGCATCCGCAGACATCGAACAGAAAATTGGCCAGGATGCGCTGGCCTTCGGTCGTATGCACCACTTCGGGATGGAATTGCACGCTATAAAGCCCACGCTCGGGGGAAGCCATCGCGGCGATGGTGCAGGTGGAGGTTTTGCCGGCGATCGAAAATCCAGGAGGCAGGCCGGTGACCAGGTCGCGATGATTCATCCAGACCTGCTGGCGCTCGGGCAGCCCGGCGAATAACGGCGACTTCGGCCCACCGTTCACATCAAGCGTGGCCAGGCCGTATTCGCCCTTTTCGCCCTTTTGAACTACGCCGCCCAGCAAATGAGCCATCAGTTGCTGGCCGTAGCAGATGCCGAGGACGGCGTGGGCGTCGGCGAAAATGCGCGGGTCGACGGTGGGGCTGCGGCTATCGTAGACGCTGCTGGGGCCGCCCGAAATGATCAGGCCCTTGCGCCCGGCAAGGTCGGCGGCGGGTGTTTCACTGGGCCGCACTTCGGCGTAGACACCGAGATCGCGCACTTTGCGG
>DATLVQ010000014.1:0-4708 GCA_035577325.1 Bryobacteraceae bacterium
GGCTTTCCTGCACAAGCCATTTACGCCCGACGCGCTGCTGGTGAAAGTTCGCGAGTCGCTGGACGCGCGCGTCAATGGTGCACGCAGCTAGAAAAACCGCCATTTTCGCAGCAGCACAGACACATAATCAGCCGAGCGCGAGTTTAGAAGGATTCTGGACTGGCCCGCGGTATCGGGTTTGCCGGCATGAGCGAACGATCACGTACGGGTTCAAGCTGACTTCTCTGCCGGGCCGTCACTCGATATCGAATTCGCATCTTGCATTTCGGCATGTTGGTTTCAAAGCCAGGATGTCAGGATGCCGGCAATTGAAAGCCGCAACCTGCGCTAGTCAACTTATGCGAACCGATTTCATGCCGAACACGATGTGCTGCGATCTCATAGTTTGGCTTCTGGCGTATGATGATTGGGTTTCCCCGGCAGGAGCAAAATCATAACGAGAGACAAGTGAAAGTCTTGTTAGGGGCTGACAGCTTGGTTGCTCGCCGTCTTGCTAGCCGCCGCGGATCGGGCGTCTGTGAGAACCGGGGGCACAAGCCGATCACGATGAAGTCACCAAGAATATGGATAGCTGTGGCGATGTTGTTCACGTGCCGCGTCGGCGCGCAAACGCCCGCCGTGCACCTATGGGCAGTGAGCGATGGCGTGCGCGTCAACCCGGTCACGGGTCAAGTATTCGAAGCGCGCACGGACATTCATAAGGATTACCCGGCGGGCGATTTCCGCCAGACCAATTCGATTTGGAACGCGGCGACCAAGACAGTCTCTCTCAAAGCGGCGCGCAACGAATTTGTCGCCTTTCAAGTGATTGTGGAAACGGCGCAGCCGGCGGCCGGCATGAATCTGAAGTTCCCCGGCCTCGCCGGGCCGAACGGCGTCAGCATTTCAGGAAAGGGCGCGGCTGTATTTAAAGAATGGTACGTGGACGTTCGTCACGCCACCACGGGCTACGAGCGCAGCTCGCTTGGCGCAGGCTGGTATCCCGATGCGCTGATGCCCGAGCGGCCGGCCCACCTCTATAGCGGCTTTCCCTTCTTCATTCCCGATCTTTACAACAAGATACCCGATCAGAAAAACCAGGCGTTGTGGATCGATCTTTTCGTGCCTTTCGATCGTGAGGCTGCTCCTGCGGGCCGCTACTCGGGCGACTTCGAGGTTTCCTGGAAGGGCGGCCGCGACAGCGTCCACGTCGTTCTTGACGTGTGGGATTTCGCGCTGCCACAGCAGACTCACCTGCCGGGTGATATCTGGAACGGTTCCATGCGCAACATGCCGCCCGACGAGGAACTCGCCTATTACCAATTGGCGCGGCAGCATCGCTTTCTTCCCTTGATCTACGCATATCGGCCCAAGATAAAAATCAGTGGCTCGAACGTGAGGCTGGATTGGACGGAGTACGATCGCCGTCTCGCGCCTTATCTGGACGGCTCTGCATTCACGAGCGCTCATCGTTACTGGGGTCCTGGCTATGGCCTGCCCATCGATCACATGATGCTTCCCTTTAACAACGAGAAGGGCGGCGATGATAGCACCGTCTGGCCGATGGCGTTGCCGAATGGCCGGCGCACACCGGAATACGAAGCAGTATGGAAGGAAGCGGGCCGGCAGGTTCGCGCGCATCTCGACCAGGACCCGCGCGCGCGAAGCGTCATGAAGATCGCCTTTCTCGACGGGCTTGACGAATCCTACAATGAACCCGCATACGAAAAAATGCTGTATTACGGGAAGCTGCTGCACGACGCCATGGGCCGCGGCTGGTTCAAGTACCGCGTGGACGGTGGCTACACGCGCGCGGTGATGGACCGGCTCGCGCGCGAAGTCGAGCTTTGGGTGTGCCACACCGAGGATTTCAGCATCGATGATGTGGATTACTTTCGTAAGAAGGGCATCGATACCTGGTTTTATGGCCCGATGATTTATGAGCAAAAAAAGAATGGCGGCTGCGGCTCGAACACGTTCATTGATCTGGATCTGCTGGTGAATCGAGGTATCGGGTGGGTAGGTTGGAAATACCGGGCTGGCTGGGTCGAGTGGGAATTCGATTGGAATGCCTACGCGGCGTGGTATGAGGCCGAGAATTATAAGGACAGCCCCGATCGCATTTATAACGGTTCCGGCCAACTAATCTATCGCGGCGCGGTGATGGGTTATCAGCAGCCGATTCCGAGCATCCGCTTGAAAGCCCAGCGCAGGGGTTTGCAGGATTTCGAATATTTCTGGCTGCCGGCCGACAAAACCGGCGGCAAGCAGGCAGCGGATGAACTCGTGAATAGCATCGTGTACAAGCGTCCGTTCGGCAGCCATGCCCTGCTGGATACGGAGATATGGAAAAACAACCCCGAGGAATGGGACAGAGTCCGGATCGCTGCGGGAGAACGCCTTGCAAAATAATTCCGCATCGCGCATGACAACCTTATTTACGCTGCCGACCTTGTGCGCGGTTTTTTTAGCACCCTTGGCAGCGGCTGCCAATTTGCGGCTGGGCATCATCGGAACCGATACATCGCACGTCATAGCGTTTACAAAGCTGCTCAATGAGGAGTCATCGGCGCAGCATGTTCCTGGCGCCCGCGTTGTCGCTGCTTTCAAAGGCGGAAGCAAGGATCTGGCGGACAGTTATCAGCGCGTCGACAAATTCGCCGAGGAGCTTCGCACCAAATGGAACGTGGAGTTGGTTCCCGACATTCCGTCGCTTTGCCGGAAAGTGGATGGCGTAATGATCGAGAGCGTGGATGGGCGGCAGCACCTGGAGCAGGTCAAGCAGGCGCTGGCTTCCGGGAAATCGCTATGGATCGACAAGCCCATTGGCTTCGTCACTTGAAGACGCGCGAGAAATTCTGCACTTGGCTAAGAATGCGGGGGTGCCATGGTTCAGCGCGTCGGCGCTTCGATACGGAAAAGATGTGGACGCGCTGAAGTTGCCCGATGTCACAGACGCGGTCGCGTGGGGAGCGGGCCCGCTCGGCCGGGATCAACTGGACCTCGCCTACTACGCGATCCACATCGTGGGTTGTTATACTCCGTGCTGGGGCCGGGCTGCCAGGAAGTAGCGCGCACACACACTGATGCGTCCGACGTGATTATTGGAAGATGGAAAGGCGGCCGAATTGGCGAAGTGCGCGCTTTGCGGCCGGACAGCGACTACGGCGCGCTGATATTCCGCACCGGCGGCAAGACGGCCATATCGCCGAATATGGATGATAGTTACCGGCCGCTGGTGGTGCAGCTCGTTAAATTCTTTGAGACGAAGCAACCACCCGTGCCGAATGAGGAAACGCTTGAGGTGATAGAGTTCATGGCTGCCGCGCAGCGCAGTATGACGCAAGGCGGAGCGACCGTAAAGCTGCACTGAGCCGCTGTGCAACCGATCAGGAGGATTCATTCATGCCTCTCAGGCGAACAAGACTTCATCAACTCAAATTTCTGCGCGCTCAGCCGTCAAGGATACAAGGCCCGAGGCTTTCATCTTCCCGTCCGCCCGCGACACAGGCATCAACACCAACAATTTTCTTCAGAACCCTGAACGAAGCCAGTAAGAACGCCGAAAGCGAACGCGTCACACACCTGATGCTCGTGTGCACCTGCTCAACGTTCATGACCCAACTCACCACGGTCAAAAACGTCCAAGCTCGCTTTCACCACAGCACATCGCCGAGAGCGTGAGGGTTGCTGTCGAATCCTTTGATCATCTGGTAAAATCGAGTCCTGAGAGGGTCAGGTCGGAACGCGAAATTGAATCCAGTTTTGTATCGCCGTTTTCCGTAACCTGATCAAACCAAATGTCAAGCCACCCTAGCTCAGTTGGTAGAGCGGCTGATTCGTAATCAGCAGGTCGCCGGTTCGATCCCGGCGGGTGGCTCCAGAATAAAATCAATCACTTAGAGGCCCGCCTGACGCTGGCTTCAGCGTCTTTGTCAGCAGCCCGGTTTGGTCCGCGTATGGTCAGGACGCGAGACTTCGTCGGCTCTTCGCCGAACAGGCGTTCCATCTTTTCGGCCGAGTCGCGGTCACTGCCCGTACTGTCAAAAAACTCGTCTAACAGCACGGAGGAGAATCGTCGTTGCTCAGCGCAAGAGGTGGGCAGCTCTCGGGAAAGGTAAGGCGCAGGCTGCTGCCCTGACGAAGCGTAAGCTGACTGGGGCTGGTCGAAGGGTGGTCATCGCTGCGACTGAGGAACGGGGGCTGCTGTCGGCAAGGCGGCTGCAAAGAAGGCTAGCCAGTTGTGAAGGCTGCGGTGCAAAGGTTGCGACGGCCAGGTAACGAACGGCCAACCTATGGGGTTTGTTATATTTCCGGCCAATCAATAGTAAATGATGAGCTTCTTCAGCGTAAACCTTTTCGGTATTGCGCGCGTAACGTAGATATCGGCTATGCTGTTTTACGAGAACCGACTTCCAGCGCTTATATTGGCTCAAATGTGGTTTGACGAAATGCCCGAATCTATCCTCGCTGTGGTACTGGCGCTAAGTCTGCTGTTTGGTATTGCCCTTGGAGTTTTGCGTCAAGTCGGATTAGCCAAAACTGAGTCACCGTTCATCGACCAACAGCCAACGCCAGGGGAGTAGCGGGCGGCGTAAGAACCCGCCACGGTTTCCGCCAAGGCAATTTCAGCACTTCCATTTGACGAGAAGCCGCGACACCTCCCATGAAAACTCTGCGATTCACGATCACAGGCCCAAGTTGTTCGAAGTAAAACAACCTGCATACT
>DATLVQ010000015.1:0-4873 GCA_035577325.1 Bryobacteraceae bacterium
CGGCGACCCCGGCGTGCGCTATCAGCTGGCTCTGCTCGATTTGGCAACCGGCGGCCTGGACCAGGCGCGCCGGGCGCTCGAAACCCTGATCGGCGAATCGCCAGGGTTCGCCGAGGTGCACGGCACTCTAGCCACCGTTTACTATCGTCTGGACCGCACCGCCGATGGCGACCGCGAGCGTGCCATGGCACAGAAACTGACCGACGAGCGGCAGGCAGCGCAGCGCGGAACGTTATCCCCGAAAGTCAGTTCAGATGAAAAGCGCTGACCCCGGCCGCTTGTGGCTCGTTCCAGCATTCACGGTCGCTGTTGTCGCTTGGTTGGTCGCCATCCGTCAGGCGCCCGGCGCGGACCTCGAGCCCAAACGGCCGCACTTCACCGACATCGCGCCCAAGTCCGGTTTCACTTATCGCACTGACAACAATTTCACTGGCCGAAAGTATTTTCCTCAAGCTATGTGCGGCGGCGTCGCGGCTTTCGATTTTGACAACGACGGCCGCATGGACTTGTACTTCACCAACGGTGCCAAGCTGCCGGAGCTCGAAAAGACCGATCCGCGCTTCTATAATTGCCTGCTCCGCAGCCGCGGCGATGGTACTTTCGAAGACGTCACCGCGCGCGCGGGGCTGCTCGGCAAAGATCTCGGCTTCAGCTTCGGCGTGGCCGCCGGCGACTACGACAACGACGGCTTCCCGGACCTGTTCGTCTGCAACGCGGGCCGCAACGTGCTTTACCACAACAATGGCGACGGCACCTTCACGGACGTGACCGAGCGCTCGGGCATCGGCGGGAAGCCTAAAGACGTGCTGAGCGTCGCCGCAGCTTGGTTTGATTCCGATAACGACGGCCGGCTCGACCTCGTCGTCTCCAACTACACCGTCTGGACGCCGCAAACCGACATCGTTTGCGCCGTCAACGGCCGCGAACACTACTGCCATCCCAGCACATATACCAACGTCGCGCACCGTCTCTATCACAACCTCGGCAACGGCCGCTTCGAAGACGTAACCGAGGCTTCCGGTTTGGGGCGGGAGCTCGGCAAAGGCATGGGCATCGGCATTGCGGACTTCAATGGCGACGGCTACATGGACGTCTTCATCGCCAACGACACAGTGCGCAATTTCCTGTTCATCAACCAGAAAAATGGCACGTTCAAAGAGGCCGGCTTCATGTGGGGCGTGGCCTACGACGAGAGTGGCTCGACGGTTTCTTCCATGGGCGCCGATGCCAAGGATTACGACAACGACGGCTGGACGGATATTTTCTATAACAACCTAAAGGGCCAGATATGGGGTCTGTTTCGCAACGTCGATGGCAAGAGCATGCGATACGTTTCCGGCCTTACGCGAGTTTCGCGGTTGAGCGCGCGCAGCTCCGGCTGGAGCAATGGCTTTGTCGATTACAACAACGACGGGTGGAAGGATTTGTACTCCTCGAACGGGGATGTCGACAACGTCGGCGAGAGCTCGCGCCAGCACGACACCTTATTCGCGAACATCGATGGCAAAGAATTCCGCGATGTCTCCGAGGCGCTCGGAGCGGATTTCAACCACATGGGGTTCCAGCGCGGATCAGCCTTCGTCGATTTGAACAATGACGGTTTCATGGACCTGGTGGTGACATCGCTCGATGAGAAGCCGCGGATCCTGCTCAACTCCGGCGGCACCGGCAACCACTGGCTGCTGGTCAACACCATCGGCCGCCGTAGCAACCGCGACGGCATAGGCGCGGCGCTGAAGCTCACGACCGTCTCGGGCCGCACCCTATACAATCACGTCACCACCAGCGTCGGTTTCATGTCGTCAAGCGACAAGCGCGTGCATTTCGGGCTCGGCGCGGAAAAAAACATCAAGTCGCTCGATATCCAGTGGCCGAGCGGCATTGTTCAGAGATTAAATAATGTGCGGGCAGATCAGATTTTGACCGTTCGGGAAGCCGCGCGGTGACAGGGTCGCGATCAGCACCCCAAAGTAGTTCTTAACGCTCTGGTCTTACCGTGATGGGGCTTGTTCACGCTGCTGCTCGGCATTGAGGCGGTCGAAGATCGCCCTTTCTCTCTCACCGTCTTGCGTGCGCTTCAGACGGAAGTACAAGGCGGCTAGCTCGACGTGCGGTTGCGCCCAGTTGGGATCGTCGTGAACCACTTTCTCGAAATCTTTCACGGCGGCTCCGACTTGCCCTTGTGTCCGCTCCAGCCGCGCCCATTCGTAGCGCGCCAGGTTTGAAGCGGGGTTGAGTTGCAGAGCGCGCGCGAGGTATTGCTTTGCGCCATCGAGATCGCGTTCGGTGTGCAGGACGGCGCCGAGGCTAAGCTGGGCCTCGAAATCGTTGGGATCGGCCTCGACCGCCTTCCGCAATACGGCGATGGCGCCAGGATTGTCTCCCAGGTAAGTCAGCACCGTACCGCGCAGGGTCAGCACGCCGGGCAGTCTCGAATTCAGGCGCAGGGCCACATCGGCGTAGTCGCGCGCCCGCTCGAATTGATTCATCTTCAGCGCGGTCTGCCCCGCGAGCAGGTATGCCTCCGGGCTGTTGCCCTGCTTTGCCACTTTTTCGACGCGCTCCATACCGTCACGCCTGTGGCCGGAGCGGATCAGCGCCGATCCAAGCAGCCACGCCACCGCGAGATCGTCCGGGTGGGCCGCTTCAACTGGCTTGAGGACGGCGATCACCTGATCGTCGCGCCCCAGGCGGGCCTCGCAATCGCCCAGCAGCGTGGCCAGGCGCACATTGTCAGGGTCTACGCGGCGCAGGGTATTGAGCTGCTCGGCCGCGTCGCGCAGAGATCCTTTCTTGTAATATGCCAGCGCCAGATTGAGTCTGAGGGCGGAATTGCCGGCGTTTTTGGCGAGCGCGGCACGGTATTGTTCGATGGCTTCGTCGAAGCGACCCAGCTTGGTAAGCACCGCGCCGAGGTTGGCGCGCGCTTCGACCACCTCCGGGCGCAGCTTCAACAGCTCCTGGTATTTGTGAATGGCAAGTGTGTCATTACCCTTTTGCTGTGCCTCGACGGCGTCCCGAAAGAGCTGTTCCGGGGAGGAAGATTGCGCAGTCGCGGCGCCGGCGGCAAGAAGGAACAGGACGGCGAGCCACATCGGTTCCAGAATACCGGAGTTGCGTTATCGTATGTGATTGGGAGCCGCGGGCGGGCGCCCCGGTAGGGTGCGCCTTCCGGAAACATATTGTTTACTGCTGCAAAATACATGATTGCCGGCATTGCGCTGGCGTTCTGCCTGCTTGCCCCACACGCAGCACACGCCCAGGCGGCCCCCGCTCCGGCGAACCCGGCTGACGCGTTTGAGGACCTGGCCCGCCGGGCTGAGGCCACGCTGGACAGCCAGCCCGCGGAGGCAGCCCGCCTGTACAAAAAGGCGCTCGCGATCCGGCCGGATTGGGGCGAAGGCTGGCTCTACATGGGAGGCGCGCTCTATCAGTTGAACCGTTACGCCGAAGCCAGCGACGCTTTTCGGAAGGGCGTCGAACTCGCCCCTGGGGTGGGGACGGGCTGGGCGTTTCTGGGCCTCAACGAGGCCGAACTCGGCGATCAGGACCAGGCGCTTGCCGATATACGCAAAGGCGAGGAGATTGGGCTAGGCAATAACCGCGAATTTGAGACCGCGGTGCGCGTGAAGGCCGCCAGGCTGCTAGTCCGGGCTTCGGCCTTCGACGAGGCGCTGGCGCAGTTGCAACCGCTCGCCAAGCGTAACGAGAATTCCGCGGCCGTAGTCGAAACTATGGGGCTGTGCACGTTGTCCCTGCCAGACGATATGGCGCAGCTTTCAACTGAGAGGCGGGCCGTAGTGGCTCTGACGGGTAAAGCTGCGTGGGCCAACGCCAGCCTGCATCCCGGCGAGGCAGCGGTCAACTACCGGCAGCTGCTCGCTCAGTATCCGAACGAGCCTGGCGTGCACTATGCGTATGGTCTTTACTTGATGGAAACCGATCTGACGGCGGCGCTCGCCGAGTTTCAAAAGGAAGTGCTGAACACGCCGAAGCACTGGCCGTCTTTGTTCGTGATTGCCTCCATTCACATCCGGCAGGGAACGGCTGAGCCGGCGATTCAGTCCTTGCGGGAGGCCATGAAAATCGTTCCCGCCAAGTACCGCTGGCTTTGCCACGCAGAGTTGGGCCGGGCGAACATGACCGCGGACAATCTGGACACCGCTATCGCCGAATTCGGGACCGCGGTCAGGCTGATGCCTTCCAATGCGAACGTGCACTACTTTCTTTCGGAAGCTTTCCGGCGGGCCGGCAGAAAGGCGGACGCAGAGAAAGAGCGGGCCGAATTTGAGAAACTGAAGGTCCAGCAGGACCCGCTGGCTGTGCCAGCCTTACGGCCGTTCGCGTCTTCCGGAAAAAACTGAGCCGGCTTACCGGGAGGGCTCGGTAACTGCGACCACGCGGTCCGCCGCCACGTCGTGCATCACCTGCCTGATCCCGCTGGGCCAGAGGATCTCGATTTCCTTGGCCGTTTTCGAGGCGCCGAGCCCAAAGTGCACCCGCGAATCGCTGGAACAGGCGTAGCCGGTGCTCGTGGTCACGTGGTTGTATTGGGCGAGGCCGTCGGGCGTCGTCATCCGGATCTTTGCTCCGATTCCCATGCGATTGCTCTTCGTGCCCGTGAGCTTCAGCAGCACCCAATGGTTGCCGTTGCGCGTGGTGTTGTGGAAGATTTTGGCCGGTGTGTTCAGTGAGCTAACGACAAAGTCCATGCGCCCGTCGTTATCCAGGTCGCCAACGGCGAGCCCGCGATGGGCTGAGGGCTTCTGGATAGCCGACCCCGCGGTGCCAGTGACATTCTGAAACCGCCGGCTGCCCAGATTGCGGAACACCGAGACTGGTTCCTCGTACTGGCGCGGAGCGAACTTGGCGA
>DATLVQ010000016.1:0-2808 GCA_035577325.1 Bryobacteraceae bacterium
AAGCCCGAATCCATGGCCGGGTCCCGAAAATGCCTTCGCCGTTGATTCCAAGCCAGCGGCCCAAGGCGTGCAGACGGTCGAGCTGGATCTCTGAAATGGTGCCATCCGCCCGTGGGCCGACATTCAGCAGCAGGTTGCCGTTCTTGCTGACGATGTCGACCAGCAGGGCCACGAGTTTGTCCGGCGCGATGACCTCTTTCGGACCCTCCACGCGGTTGTAGCCGAAGCTGAAACCCAGGCCACGGCAGGATTCCCACTTCTTTTCGGTGATCTTGTCGTACTTGGCATATTCCGGCGTCGTGAAATCGGCGAAGTCCACGCCGAAACGATTGTCGATCACGCCTTCGGGGACGCGATTGTAGTACTCGGAAAAAATCTCCGTCAGCTTGCCGGCTTTAGGATACGTGATGTCGTTCCACAAGACCGAGGGCTGATAGCGCTCGATCAACTCGCGCCAGTGCGCGTCCGCGTATCGAGCGTACTCCTCGGTTTGCGGCGCCGTGCTTTTGAGATCGTCGCGGCTGGCGATGGGCCGGGTTTCAAACGTCCAATCGAGGCCGCCCGAGTAATACAACCCCATCTTCAGACCTTCAGCGCGCACTGCGGCGGTGAGATCGCCCACCAGATCGCGCTTTGCCGAGAGCACAGCGTTCGGGCGCTTGGGATTCGGCACACGGCTTGGCCACAATCGAAAACCGTCGTGATGCTTGCTGGTGAGCACGACGTAGCGCGCGCCGGTCTGGTGAAACAGCCGGGCCCACTCGGCGGGTTTCCACTTCTGCACGTCTTTGTCGAACATGGGCGCGAAATCGTAGTAGTCGAAATTCGCACCGTAAGTTTCGACATGGTGTTTATATGTAGCGGAGTCTTTCAGCCGCAGCGAGTTCAGATACCACTCTGCATAGGGGTTCTCGTAGAACCAACGGCTCGGATCCACTTTGCCCAGCTCACCCGATGGCGGCGCCCAGGCGGGCACGGAATAGAGGCCCCAATGAATGAAAATTCCAAGCTTGGCATCGTTGTACCAGTCTGGAACTGTGTGGGTGCGGATCGAGCTCCATGTCGGCTCGTAGTGTTTGGCCGGCGCTGCGCGGAGTGAGGCGCGCGCCAGGGCTCCGACCAAAAAAGTGCGATGAAAAGTTCTTCTATTCATAGTTTCACCTGACTTTGAGGAGCAATCCTCTCACAAAATCATCTTCCGGGAAAAGCTCGACGTATCGTTCCAAAGTTTTCTTGGCTTCCGGGTAGCGCTTGAGGTTGATGTAGTCCAGCGCCAGCGCCTGATACAACGCCGGCGCGTAGGGGGAAATCGTGATCCCGCGAAGGAGTGCGCCGACAGCCTCTTGCGTGCGTCCGGCCTTGCTCAGAGCTTCGGCAAAATCCTGATAAACGGTCGGAGCGGTGAAGCCCATCTCGATGGCACGCGAGAGGTGCACAATGGCCTGCGCGTTCCGATCCGGAGCGCCGCGAAGCATTTTCCTGCCGAGCGCCGCTTGCACCAGCGGCTGATCCGGCTGCATATGGCTTAGCTGATCTAGAACCGCGAGATAGCGAGGTTGATAGACCGGATCTTTCTCCATCAACTCACCGTAGGCCTGCAGCAGCATGATGGGCGGCAAAGATGCTTGGGCGGCACGCGGAGGCCGGTTGACATACACCAGGTCCGGCAGATCGGGCGTGGTCTGCGCAAACGCCTCTTCTGGAAGCGGCTCGTCAGCCCGGACGATGATGCGGTGATTCGTTAACGCTGAATGAGCGATGACTTCGACGGGGCGCTTCGGCATGTGGCAGCCGGCACAGTCATCGGCGCTAGCCCGCCGCTGGGGCCGCGGCACGCGGCAGCTCGAAAGATCATGGCATGTGAGGCAGCGAGCCCGATAATAGGCAGCGGCTTCGGCAGGCCGCGGCATAGAGTGAATCTGATGACATGTCAGACAGCTCAATCGCCCGTTGCTCGCGCGATAGCACCGGCTCAACTGCATCGAGAAATGGTGCTCCAGCAGATCGGACTGGCCCACCGCGTCGCGCTTGAGCGGAATCCGCAGGATGGCAAGCGTGTCGCGCAAGGGCGTACCCGGACGAAAGTCAAAGTAGTCTTTGCCAGGCCGCAGCACTCGAGTATCACTACCCTGGTGGCAATTCATGCAGATGTCTTCGGCCAGGCGCGCCGGAAGCTTCGCGGGATTCACGATCGTGCGATCCGCGCCTTTCCCGCCCGCAACGCCTTTCGCCTTTTCGGCTGCATGCAGCGCGCCAGGCCCGTGACAGTTCTCGCAGCCAATGGCTAATTCGCGAAACGCGGGATCGCCGAATAGGCCTGCGTGGTCGCGCACGGGTTGCGGCTGCCCGCTGTGGCACCCGATACAAGCGGCGGCGATGGGGCGATTGAAACCGTAGTCCGCGAATTCATAACCGGGTGATAAGTCCCAGGTTTTCCGCCGCGCGTAGTACGAGAGCGGCGACTGAAACAAGTGGTCCTCGCGCCGGACAATGTATGTGTAGCCATTGACGCCCGAACCAATCGCATACTCCAACTTGTGCGAAGTTCTGAAGACTTCATGCCCGCTGCTATCCAGCTCGTATTCAGATTGATAGAGTGCCGCTCCCTGGCGGAATACCTCGAAATGACGGTTCAGCTTCTCATTAAAGATCGATGTCGAGGCTGGTACGCTTCCCAGGTGCGCCGCGCTCGTGGCCAGCGCCATCGAGCGGCCCATGGCGGCGCCGGTGTAGTCCCGGTAGATCTTCGGGTGGCAGCCCGCGCAGGTGCGCGAGCCCGTGTACGCCACCGCGGGCGCCGTGTTGCGA
>DATLVQ010000017.1:0-2174 GCA_035577325.1 Bryobacteraceae bacterium
GCTGTCTTTGGCGCGTTCGGGCTGTTGTGGCTGCGCCGGGTGGTGCTGGGCTGGTTCTATCCGGCATACATGGTGCAGATCGAAAGCGATGTCTTTTCGCAAATCGGTCTGGTCATGCTCATCGGCCTCGCGGCTAAGAACGCGATTCTGATCGTCGAGTTCGCGAAGGACGAATTCGAAAGAGGTAAACCGCTAGTGGACGCGGCGCTCGAAGGAGCCCGGCTCCGTCTGCGGCCCATCCTGATGACATCGTTCGCGTTCATACTGGGCTGCGTGCCCCTATGGACGGCGACCGGCGCGGGGTCGGTGGCGCGTCAGATTATGGGCACGACCGTGATCGGGGGCATGTTGGCTGCGAGCGTGATCGGCATCTTCTTCATCCCTGCTATTTTTTATGTGGTCGAGAGGCTGTCGGGCGCCGGGCGGGAAAGTACGCCGGCGGTCCTGCCGCGGAGGCCCGCGCCAGCGGAGGGAGATTGACGTGAAGACACCGTTGACCATTTCTGTCCTGGCGGCAAGTTTGCTTACCGGTTGCGCAGTGGGCCCGGACTATCATCGGCCCGCAGTGCAGACACCGCCGGCGTTTCATGCGCCAAGCGCTCAACCGACGCCCGAAGCTGCGTCCCTGGCAGATCTCAAATGGTGGCAGGTGTTCAAGGATGACAGGCTGCAAGAGCTGATCCGGACCTCGCTGGTGGAAAACTACGACCTCCGCGACGCGGTGGCGCGCGTGGACGCGGCGCGGGCCAACCTGGGCATCGCGAGGTCCGAGCAATTTCCAAATGCCGACGTGGGCGGGAATCTGACCACCACGCGGCTCTCTCGAAATGGACAGTTGCCGCTGCCGCCGTCGTTTGTACCGTCGCAGAATCGGACTTTTGGCCAGGCGACGCTCAACCTGCTCTCTTTCGAAGTGGATATCTGGGGACGGTTGCGCCGGGCAACAGAAGCGGCGCGAGCCAATCTGCTCGGCGCTGAAGAAAACCGCAAGGCCGTGGTGACCACGCTGGTAAGCGACGTGGCCACGTCTTATTTCAGCCTGCGCGAGCTGGACTACGAACTGGAGATCTCCAAGGAAACGCTCACTACGCGCCAGGAGTCGCTGCGGCTCATCCAAACCCGCCAGGGCGGCGGGGTGGCGACGCTACTCGACCTTCGCCAGGGAGAACAACTGGTGGATACGGCCGCTGAAACCATCCCGCAGCTGCAGCAACGGATCGAACAGACCGAGAACCAGATCAGTCTGCTGCTGGGGAAGAGTCCCGGCGAAGTCGTCCGCGGCCGGACCCTGACCGAACAGGATCTGCCGCCCGAAGTGCCCACCGGTTTGCCTTCCGCTTTGCTTGAGCGCCGGCCGGACATCCGCGCCGCGGAACAAAATCTGATTGCAGCCAATGCCGAGATCGGCGTGGCGAAGGCCGCGTATTTCCCGCAAATAAGCTTGAGCGGATTCCTGGGGGGACAGAGCACGCAACTGTCGAACCTGTTCAGCGCGCCGAGCCGCGTGTGGACCCTGACACCGCAGATAGCGCAGCCGGTGTTTACCGCGGGCCGTCTCAAGTCCAACGTAAGGTTGACGGAGGCTCAACGGCAGAGTGCGCTGATTCAGTATCAGAAAGCCATTCAAACCGGTTTCACGGATGTCTCAAATGCGCTCGTCGCTCATCAGAGGGTCCGCGAGAGCCGCGTGCAGCAGGAATTGCTGGTGACCGCACTCGCGGACCGGAAACGGCTGGCCTACGTGCGGTACCGCGGCGGCGTGGACACGCTTCTGAATGCGCTGGACGCCGACCGGGATCTCTTCCAGGCCCAGCTCGCCCTATCGCAAATCCGGTTGAGCGAAGTGCTCAGCGTTGTACAGCTCTACAAGGCGCTCGGCGGAGGCTGGCAGTAGAAATGATACCTGAATCATTGGACTCAACGCCGCTGCTGTTGCCCATCCACGCGGAGGATCACGTACACGGTCCGGAATCCGCGCCGTACACACTGGTTGAATATGGCGATTATGAGTGTCCCGATTGCGGCCGGCTATTCCAGGTCATTCGGGATCTCCAGGCAAACTTGGGGCCGCGGCTTCGCATCGTCTACCGGCACTATCCTCTGAGCGGTATTCATCCGCACGCGCAAGAAGCGGCAGAGGCCGCCGAAACCGCGGGCGCACAAGGACGCTTTTG
>DATLVQ010000018.1:0-3643 GCA_035577325.1 Bryobacteraceae bacterium
CTTCAGCGGCACCCGGAGTCCTTTCGATGTCGATCTCGTTGTAGTTGATATTGTGCTTTTCCAGAAAACGTTTGGCCGTACCACAATCGGGGCACCAGAAAGCTGAGTAGAGGGTGACTTCCATCTAATCGCATTATAAGAGGGCGCCCCTTCTGGAGTAGGTTGTCATCGTTCGCATGATCACCTACGAAAGGAGCACCCTCGATGAGCAGCGAAAAGTATATTGGTCTCGACGTTCATCAAGCAACGGTCTCGGTAGCGGTGATGGATTCCAGTGGCAAGGTAGTCATGGAATCCATCTTGGAAACGAAAGCCGCAACCATTTTGGAATTCTTTGCCGGACTGCGCGGAACGTTGTCGGTAACTTTCGAAGAAGGAACTTGGGCCGCCTGGCTCTACGATCTGCTCAAGCCGCATGTTGCCAAGTTAGTGGTGTGCAATCCACGTAAGAATGCGCTGCTCAAATACGGCAACAAGAGCGATCGGATCGATGCCTTCAATCTTGCTGACCTGTTGCGTCTCAATCGCCTGGAATCCGTCTACCATGGTGAGACCAGCGTACGCATGCTACGCGAGCTGGCCCGAAGTTATCTGACCACCGTGAAAGATCTTTCCCGGGTTATGAATCGTCTGAAAGCTCTGTATCGCAGTTGGGCGATTCCCTGTGCCGGCCGGGACGTTTACTACACTCGCCATCGCAGTCAGTGGCTGGACAAAATCCCGGAAGCGGGAACTCGCCGCCGAGCCGAGCAGCTCTATCAGCAATTGGACTTGCTGCAGCAGCTGCGCCAGCAAGCGCGAAGCGAACTCTTGGCGGAGAGCCGGAAGCATGCCATTACTGCCAGGTTAAGGCAGATCCCCTCGTTGGGCCCGATTGGCTGCGCCTTGGCGGTAGCCCTGATTCAGACGCCACATCGTTTTCGTAGCAAGCGACAGCTCTGGACCTACAGCGGACTGGGATTGGAAACTCGCGACAGCGGGGAATACCACTTCGTGCAAGGCCAACTGCGACGGCGCAAAAAGCAAGCAACGATTCGCGGATTAAACAAGGATCACAATCATGATCTGAAAGCACTGTTTAAAGCCGCTGCGACCCGGGCGAGCATACAGCCCGGACCATTCCAGGACTTTTACCAGCGATCACTCGCCAAAGGCATCAAGCCAACCATGGTGCGGCTGACGCTGGCGCGCAAGATTGCAGCGATCACGCTGACTCTGTGGAAGAAGGGAGAAAACTTCGACGCTGAGAAACTGAAGTCGCAAGCTGCCTGAGCGCCCCCAAGGAAACAGTTCGTTCATCTCCAGCATGTTCTCTGGTGGTGGTCGATCGCTTCTTGAGACGCTCGGGTTCGAGGGTGAGCATCCAAAAATCTCGTAGGCGAACCAGTGCCGCTGGCACTCAGCCTCCGTGTAATCTCTCATGCCCCCTCGGATAACCCAACAAAGCACTAGGCCGCGAGCCTCAGATAGATCCATGGGTTACCACCTAACCGCCACGCTTGCTAGTTTCAGGACCGACCGGCGACGTCGCTACTAAAGAAGATGCAACGGAGATGGAATAACACACCGCGTCCGACGGTGCTCAACAGCAACAGGCAAAACCCTCCCATAGGATCGGAGCTGGAAATCAAAAACTCCGGTCGACGGAAAGAAATGCCCTTGACTTCCCCTCTCCAAAAACTCTTTCAAGCGTGAATCTCCGCGACCTGGAGTCCAAGTTTGGCGGCTCTTTTTCGAAGTAATTGGACTTGTTGTTGGCGGAATCTTTCCTCATAGTACTGAGTCCCTTTGTCCACGTATGTTTGACCGTACTTCAGCATGCGATAGACAAGTCGGGCGAGTCGATGAGCCATCGCGGTAATGGCTTTTGGAGCCCCTAGCTTGGTACGCAAACGGCGGTACTGGGCACCAAGGTAGCTGCGGCTTCGCATTAGGGTGTTGGCAGCCTGTCGTAGTGCGGTAGCGGCGCGGTTGACTACACGGCGCGTGCCTCTGCTCAGTACCTTATCTCCACTGATACGGTTGTCCGGGCATAGCCCCAACCAGGAGGCAAAATGCGACTCGGTTATCCACCGACTCATGTCCAGTCCCACTTCGCTAAGCAGCGTTTGGGCCACCATCACGTCTATCCCGTCAATGCGAGTGAGGTCCACGCCTGTGACACGCTGCAGTTCGCTGCTCAGATCGAAGCGTGGAGCATTCTTGGCGGCTGGCTTCTTTGTCTTGAGCTTTTGCGTTGGAGGTTGGATCGGGAGGGGGCGTGTGAAGCTGGCGAGGTGCTTCTGCAATCGCTGGTCGCACTCAGCGATTCGTTTCTGATAGGTGTCGTACATGTCTACTTCCTGATGCAGCACGAACAGCAGTTCCGGACGCCAGTTGCCCTCCAGGCTTTTGGCGATTTCTTCGTGGCTGGCGTGAACCCGCGGATCGCTGAGCATAGCCAGCTTCAGTGGATTGCGTTCGCCGGCCACGATCGCCCGTATGATCGCCTGTCCGGTCAGCCCGCTTATGTCACTGATCACGTTTGCCAATTGCACGTTCATCTGCGTGAGGGTCTTTTGCATCCGCTGGATGCAAGTCGCTGCTCCCCGCACCTGTTCTCCTCGTTGCCGCCAGTAGGTTCGTAGCACCCGAATCTCGGACACGGGTTGGAAGGAGTTGTTCAGTAGCCCATAGGTGTGCAACTTCAGCAACCACTGGCTCTCCTGCACGTCGCTCTTGCGCCCCGGAAGATTCTTGGTATGCCGTGCATTGACCAGATAGACCTCGAGGCCATGCTCTTCCAGAATCTCGTACAGCGGAATCCAATAGACGCCACTCGACTGCATGGCTACTGTCTTTACGCCACAACTCTGTAGCCAGTCGGCCAGACGATGCAAGTCCGCCGTAAAACACTCAAATCGGCGTACTGGTTCTGGATCTCGGTCCGGCCGCACGGCGACGTAGTGCGTGCTGTTCCCCACATCGATTCCCGCGGCGTGAGGATGAACTACCTCTAGGCCTGGGTCCTCCGATTGCAATCGTCGTGCCCATTCCTTTTTCTCCTTCCGGTTTCGCCACAGCTGCTTGCCTGCCGTCATCGGTGGTCTCCTCAACGGAAAATTAGGATCCGATTCGGCCCGGTGACGATAGGTTGAGGAATCTCTCCAACCGGGTCAAAGAGCGTTCGCAAGCCGCCCTTGCCACCATGCCAGCGATCGCCAGTACCGGAGCCATGCTCTTAATCCGGGCAGAAGAAGCACCAGTAGGAAGTCGGCCTTAGCTTGCCGAATTTGATCCCAGATCAGAATTGCAAATAGCGGAGCTCGAGACAAGTTTTTGTCGCCAGTGACTCCGCCCCGGGCGCAGTCAACTGCTCTTATAGATCGCGATTTTTCAACAGTGATTGCCTTGCTCGCGCTCATCAGACACTCAGCGTGACGTTCGACGCGATGGAAGCGGAATTTCACGTCACGTCTGGACACTGCACGAATTAGTTGGTTTACTAGTGACGCCTTTAACGGGGGCCGATGTGTCCAGAATCCTGCTAGGCATCATTTGTGGTTTGGTGTTCGGTGCTATCGACATCGGAGTCATGCTGCCGATGAGCTTCCCCGATAAAAAGGCCGCAATCACGGCGGCTCTCATCGCCCGCTTTGGTATT
>DATLVQ010000019.1:0-13932 GCA_035577325.1 Bryobacteraceae bacterium
GTCAGGAAGCGATCTTGCAAATTCATAAGTGTTCAATCCACAAAAGCGAATTCGTTAGTTTCGAGCAGCACCTGCGCGTATCGCTCCCAAACCGAGAGGGGCTTCGCCGCGGGTCCGCGGAAATCGGCACTGGCGTTCCATTCCCTTTCAGCCCCTTCCAGGCGGATCTTCGGCGCCCAAGTAAAGGCATCGTTCTCGGTATCCGCCCGCGCGTCAACGACGAAGTCGATAGCGTCGCCTTTCTCCACTGTAATACCGGTAAGTACGGCTTCTGCTCCGCTACCATTGACGATCCAGGATGCCAGTTCGCCGTTGCGGCTGGAAACGATACGGGCGCGCACGCCGTCGCCCGTTGGCAGGTCGGTTTGATCGTGACTTAGACCGCCTTCGATATCAATCTTGCCCGCCACTGGGCTCACCCAGCGGCGGATGACGGCGTGTTGCGGGTCCTCCCCAGGTTGTCCGCCAGCGGCCCGCAGACGGGCGCTCCCGCCAATGGGATCCGGTAGCGTCGGCGCGTTCTGCCAGGACTCATCGAAGTAGGTGAACGGCGTAAATGATTTTATCCGTCCGGCTGATGCATCGAATTCGCCAAAGCCGTACTGCCATGCGGAAGGTGGCGTTGCGAGTGGCTCTTCGTAGGACGGTGCGGCCGTGAATCGCTCGCCGAGTCCAACTTCATCGGGAGTCGCGGTCCGGCCGAAGACAGACTGGTAGAGCATCTGGATGCGTTTCGCAGGGTCCCGATTGGCGTCCGTTTCGCTTCGCTGGGCAAGGCGCCTTGCCTGTTCCGCGACGAATGTACTGTTCAAGAGAAACAAGGCCTGCTGAGGAACCGTGGTGCTGTAGCGTATGGGAACGTGCTGGTCGGGACTCGCGAAATCGAAGCTACTCAGGAAAATAGGCACGCGTCCGCGCTCGATGTAGCCATAGACCGTGCGACGCGGTACGGCGGGCATCGCGGTCAGTGAAAACGGCGGTCCACCCGCACTTAGATCGAGTTGGCCGGAAACCGCGAGCAGCGAATCGCGCAGCGCCTCGATGTCCAGTCGCTGGCGGTTCATCCTCCATAACAGTTGATTTTCAGGATCTTGTCGCCGTGCTTCGGGATTATCCTGGCTACTTTGCTGGTAAGTCGCGGACAACAGAATCATCCGGTGCAGCTTCTTGAGAGACCAGCCCGATTCCATGAAGCGAATTGCCAGATAGTCCAGCAACTCGGGATGACTAGGCGGATCACCCCGTAAGCCGAAGTCACTTGGGCTGCGCACGACTCCCGCTCCGAAATGATGCAGCCATACGCGATTGACGATCACTCGCGCCGTCAGCGGATTGTCCTTCGAGGCGATGGCATGCGCCAACTCCAGCCGTCCGCTTCCCTCATGGAACGTCGCAGGATTGCCAGCCGATAGACAACTCAGAAAATGAGGTGGCGTCTCGGCGCCGGGGTTGTTGGCATTCCCGCGAATGAACACATGAGCAATTACCGGCGATGGTACATCTTCGAGCGCCATGGCGCGCGGTGCGGCGCCTAAGTAGGCGTAGAGCGTGCGCATGGTGTCATACCGCGCCTTAAAGTCACGAGTGTTATTGCCGTCGCCTTCGGTATAGATCAACTCGAACTCGCTGAGAGGAACGTTGACAGCCGCGTTGGGGCCGCGCAGCGCCAGCCGCAAAGCTTCTTCGTCGGAATTTGCAAAGCTCTCGGCTCTGTCATGGTGCAGCAGCACTGACGCATACAGGCTCGCGGCATCGCGAATAGATGCGGGAGGAGACTTGCGGAACGCTTCGGTAACTTGCGCGTTACCTCCTGTTTGCGCTTCAATCGCTGGCTTTGCTTTTGCGGCAAACTCCGCGTTCGGGATCGCCGCCAGGACGTGCCAAAGCTGAAAAACCGGTTCTGCCCGTGTTTGCGAATCGGCCAGGCGCTGACGCCAGCGGCGTAGCAGATGCAGGTTCAACTGGCGGTCGCGGACGAGTTCCTCAATTTCCGTATTACCCAATTGGCGGGAGTCGCGCGCCGCAAGAAGATAGTCCGCGATCTGCGTCTTGAAAAATGTGATCATCACAGCGCACCGCTTCTGGCGATATTCCAGGTCGATTTTGCGAATGCGTTGGAGACGCGGTTCCCAAAGGTCATCGAGGGCAGTGCGGTGCACGGATGCATTTAACAGCGGCAATTCCGTGGGTTCGCGAATGTTAGAAAGAATCGAATACCACGAATAATAGTCCTTCGTGGGAATGGGATCATACTTGTGATCGTGGCAGCGGGCGCAAGCCACGGTCAGCCCGAGCATGCCTCGCGCAACCACATCGATGCGATCGTCGACAGTTTCGGCAAAGCTCTTCGGAAACTCGCGGCCAAGACTCAAATAGCCGAGAGCGGCGAGGTCGCGGTGATCCTTCGTATGCGGCAGAAGATCAGCCGCAAGCTGAAGCGTGATGAACCGGTCGTACGGCATGTCCTCATTTAGCGCTCGGATCACCCAATCCCGATACGTGTAGGAGAATGGGAAACGTTCGCCGACATTGCGGGCATCCGAGTAGCGCGCGACATCCAGCCAGTAGCGGCCCCAACGTTCGCCGTATCGCGGCGATGCAAGCAGGCGATCCACTACGTTGGCATAAGCGTCAGGCGACTGATCCGCAAGAAATGCCTCGATCTCGGCGACTGTGGGCGGAAGACCGGTCAGGTCATAAGTGATACGGCGAATCAATGTGCGCTTGTCGGCATGCGGCGAGAGCGCGAGTGCTTTTCTTCAAGTTTCGCAAGAATGAAGTGATCAATCGCGTTGCGCGGCTGATTAGCGTGCTGGACCCTCGGAATGGGCACATCCTGAGGCGGTAGTAGCGACCAGAAAGGCTGGGACACACTGGCGCGTGGCGCCGCGTCGGCAGGCATGGGCGCCCCGGTGCGAATCCAGGTTTCGAAGTCAGCCACAATTTCCGCCGTAAGCGGTTTGCCAGGAGGCATCTTCACAGACTGATCCTGATATCGGATAGCCCGCAGAAGGAGACTGCGGTCGGGCTGCCCGGACTCAATAACCGTGCCGGAATTGCCGCCTTTGCGGATACCAGACTGTGAGTCCAGTGCGAGCCCACCCTGCAGCTTTGGCGCCTGCGCACTATGGCAGGCGAAACAGCGTGTTGCGAGAACCGGGCGAATCTTGGTTTCAAAGAACTGGATTCCGTCCTGGTCTGCGCCGAGGCACAACCCAGGATGGGCCAAGATCCACGCCGCCGATGCTAGTAGAAGTGGGGCGCGCATTCGTGCACAGCATTTTATCGCGGTTCGAGTCGTTTGCACAGCCAGGATTCCCTATGCACAGCTAGCCGCCCCATTGTCGGGAAGTAGGAAGTATGGGCTCCAGGATCCCGTTACGGCCGTTTCTTGGGAGTGAATGGCGCGGTGGAGGGTAGCCCGCTCCGGACCTGTGAAGAACTCAGCCGAAAGAGATACGCTGGACAACGACACGGGGCTGCGGTTCAAAAGTGTTTTGAGCGCGTGCGAGGATTTCGTCGTGCAGGAAAGACTTTCCTCTGTGTCTCTCATAATAGAGGCATGTTAATGGAACATTGCGACCAGGCCACCTGGCTCGATCACGGCGAAGTTATGAAGTCCGGCAAGATTTGTAGTGTCTTCGACGCCTATGAAAGTCACGCAGCCCTCGCGGCTGAGGTGCAAACCCAACGGGCATCACCGATCACTCATAGGAATACTCCATGACAATTCCCTTACTATCCCAAAGCGACGATGCTGGGGATCCTCTCGCCACTTGCTTTGGAC
The DNA here is from genome assembly GCA_035577325.1 of Bryobacteraceae bacterium. Taxonomy (GTDB): domain Bacteria; phylum Acidobacteriota; class Terriglobia; order Bryobacterales; family Bryobacteraceae; genus QHXW01. Next base: position 3,788 of record DATLVQ010000019.1, read on the forward strand.
TCTTCTTCGAGCTCTCAGCAATGCCTTTGCTCTATTGCTCAGGCTCTTGAAAGCACGCTACAATCGTGAAGCCTCAGGAGGTTATGTGCTCAATCGCGGAAAATGAAATCCGAAAGATTGCCCTCCGACTTCCCTCCGCACTCCGAGACCGATTCCGGTGCCGCGCCGACTCGCAGTAAGCTGCAAAGCAGCTTAATTCTCGGGCTGATCTGTCTCGCCGTTTATACAGCCAACTTCCGATCCATCAGCGGTGGCGATGCATACCCCGCGCGCTACCTTCCCTTCGCGATCTGGCGCTGGCACACCGTGCTCCTGGATCCGATCCTGAACATTAGTGCACAGGGGCGGATTCCGATAAAACCGCACAACGATCAGACTGCGACTTTATGGCACGGCGCCCAACCTCAGAACGCCTTCTGGATCGTGCGGCTTCCGGGAGATCACGCAGTTTCGCTCTACCCGTTAGCTGTTCCGGTTCTCGTGGCGCCGCTGTACCTGCCGGCAGTGGCTTATCTTTATGCGACAGGCTGGGATCTACCCCAACTCGACCGAATCGCACGAATCATGGAAAAGGTCTCCGCGTCCTTATTGGCCGCGGCCTCGGCGGCACTCTTCTATCTGCTGCTGCGGCGCCGAACCGACCCACGTTCGGCGCAATTTCTGACCTTCGCGTATGCTTTCGGCACTACAACGTGGGTGATCAGCAGCCAGGCATTGTGGCAGCACGGGCTCGGGGAGCTGCTAGTGGTTTGTGCGCTGCTGCTGCTCACTATGCAGTGCACAAGGGGTCCGGCAATTGCGGTAGGTCTGGTGCTGGGACTTATTGCGTGCAACCGGCCGCCGGATATACTGATCGCCGCGCCTCTTGGAGTCTACGGACTCTGGTGGGCCAGACGATTCGCGCCTCTCCTTGGAACTGCCGCTTTGCTGCCGGCAGTTCCCTTGCTCATGTACAACCTGGGGGTCGTCGGCCACTTCGCCGGCGCTTATGGCCTTGTCGGCAAATCGAGTTTCTTCGAGCACGATTGGTTGTCCGGTATAGCGGGCCTGCTGTTTAGCCCAACGAAGGGTCTTTTCGTCTTCTCTCCGTTCTTGCTCTTCGTCGCATTTTCTCTGCCCCATATCCTGCGAGATAAAAGTAGCCGCGGTCTTGCAGTGGCGATTCTCGCTGCCGTTGTCCTGCAACTCCTTGTGTATGCCAGGGCGGACTGGCGTCAGGGCAGCAGCTGGGGCCCTCGTTGGTTGACGGACCTCCTTCCGATGCTCATGTGGACGCTCCCGGTAGCGTTAACCCGGCTGAGCAAGGCAGGCCGTGCAGTTTTCGTCCTCGCCGTCGGAGCGGCTGTGGTCATTCAGGCGATTGGCGCTTTCTGGTATACGGGCGTAAGCACCGCAGCGGTCTATGCAGCGTCGACTGGTTCGGATCCGATGCAGGCGGCGTGGCAGGTGCAAAACGCTCCTTTTATCGCGGAGCTTCGGCACGCTCCCGCGCCATTTGAGTTGAGCACCGAAGTGCGTGGATTCCTGGACATCATGACGATAGACTACGGCGCAGAAGGTCGCGAGATCGCACTCACCGGATGGGCGCTTGCCGGCCGACACACGCCGCACGAAGTGATCGCGCTACTCGACGGCAATCCGGTAGCCTCCACCACCGCCTTTTCGCCACGTCCAGATGTTGCGAGCACTTTCGGCGCTCCAAGCCCGAGCGGCTGGAGTCTCACCATTCCGGCGAGCCATCAGACGCAAGGAACGCATCTGGTAGCGATCCTTGCGCGGGCGTATCACAATGGCGAAGCACGCTTGGTGACAGAACGGCGTTTCACGGAGAAACCGGACCTCGCGACGAGTGCCAGTCGGGCCGCAGACATGCTCGCGAGCCGGCAACAGCCGCCGGGATACTGGCTCACGTCCTACACCCGTCAACCTCGATGGGAACTTCCACGGGTGGAGATGAACACTTACCTGCCGTCCATGCTTGTGGATCTTCTGGATCCGGTGGCGAAAACGGCGGCCCTGGAACCCAGTCTGGAACGGGCGCGGCGTTTTCTGACCGCGCAGATCGAGGCCAATGGACTGGTTCGTTATCACGGCCTTCCCGATGCGCCGACGATTGGAACGCTCGGTTGCGCCATTACGCCGGATTCCGACGATACGTCCCTGGTGTGGCGGATCGCTCCCGGCGCGCACAAAGAGCTCCTGCCGGCCGCACTCAAAATACTCGCTGCCTATCGAACAGCGGACGGGCTATACCGCACCTGGCTCTCGCCCGGCGATCACTACCAGTGCCTGAACCTCGGTGCCGATCCTGACCCCGCCGACATCGCCATCCAGATGCACGTCTTGATGTTACTGTCGAAAGCGGATCCGCCGGCAGCCAATGTGCTCTGCAGTGCACTGAAGCGAGCGGTGGATGAAGACCGAATCTGGGTCTATTACAGGATCACCCCTCTGGTTCCCCTGCTGCGCCTGGCTGATTTGCGAGAGTCCGGTTGTGCCATACAATTGCCGGATTCGCGCCGGAAAACTCCAGTGGCGGGGCAAGACCTCTGGCTCGCCGCCGCTCGGATGCTGGACAGCGCACGCGGAGACGGCGGTCCGCAACCCGATCCGGCCGAGGTTCGCGGCTGGCTGCACAAGATCTCCGAAGACGACTTCTTTTATGTGCGGCACTCTCCACCGCTGCTGTATCACAACGATCAAACCGCTTCGCTGCCCAGGTATTACTGGTCGGAGGAATTCGGTTACGCGCTTTGGCTGAGGCTCTACTATGAATTTGACCGGCACGCGACTGGCGGTCCCCAGTAATGCCGCCGGCCCAGGGAACTGCGATAGCCGCCAACCGGCGGCCAGTGCGGTCGTTCCTTCACCTGTTATCCTGCGTTCGCCTGGATGAAGTCCTGGTCCTGCAGGGCACGCCTCTGTTAGGCGCCCTATTCTCCATGGGCACGCTAACGGGAGCAAAATGCCTGAAGCTTCTTGTCTTCGCTGCTGCCAGCTCCTTTCTTGTCGCGCATGTATTCGTGCTCAATGACTGGTGTGGGGCCAGCACCGACCTTCGAGATCCGAACAGGACGACCCGAGTCTTCACGGCTAGAGGCATAGGCCGCAACGAGATCCGTTACCTTTGCGCTACGCTGCTCGCGCTAACTCTCCTGCTGCTGGTTCCGTTCGGCAGTGCGCCCTTGTTAATTGCGCTTGCTCTGGCCCTTCTGAGTGCGCTCTATTCGGTTCCCGAGTTTTCGATGAAGGGCGTGCCACTGCTCAGTTCGGCTCTGCACCTACTGGGTGGTCTGCTTCATTTTCTACTCGGCTACTCAATATTTCGCGCGCCGGATTGGCGCGGTATAGAAATCGGAAGTTTCTTTGCACTAACCTTCGTGGCCGGGCACCTGACCCAGGAGGCCCGCGACCACAAAAGCGACCTTTATAACAGGATTCGAACCAATGCCGTAAGGTTTGGTCCGGCACCATGTTTCGCCGCGGCGTTCCTCCTCTTCACGGTTGCCGACGTTCTGTTGTTTGTGCTGGCCCAGCGCGGTGTATTGCCCAGGGTCCTCGTGCTCGCTGCTGGGTTTTACCCGCTCCACCTGTGGTGGACGCTTCAAACCATGTCTGCCGGACTCACGTTTGAGAACATCCGCCGGCTACAAGTGCGCTACCGGATTCTCTACGCAGTGATGGGCCTGATCATGATCGCGGCGTTGCTCGAGTTTTAGTTAACGGCTGCAGTTCAATGTTAAAGACCGGGAGTCATCTATTTCATCCGGTATGGCGCTTGCTCTTCCGTACCCTTGGGTTGTGAGGCTATTTCATGCCGGAGGAAGACTACCGTTACCCCGCGTACGTTGCTCTTGCTCGATCCGATCGATACGGTCGATAATTTTTCCGGCAGCACACTCCCAAGTCCAATTGGTTCTCACGTCGCGCGATGCTTTTTCACCCTTAGCGCGAGCCTCACTCTGGTGCTCAAATACATACCGCATGAGCCGGCGAAGGTGATGATACGCGGGCTCCGCCCAGCGGAACCCGTCGTAGTAAGGGCATTTTGCCCGAGCCGGAACCAGGTTTGCCACGGGCAATGGATAGGCATTCTCCGCATTCATGAAGTCGCAATGAGCGCTCCAGTCAGTAGCAATCACCGGCAGCCCGCATGCCATAGCCTCAATCACAGGCATGCCCCAACCTTCACCGCGAGTCGCCAGCACGAAGCAATCGGCCGAACGATAAATAGAGCCGAGTTGATAAGCCGGTGTCAGGCAATTCTCTGCAATATGAATTCTCCCACCGCCGGCTTTCAGGCCGAGCGTTGCGATTTGACCGCGCACGTCAATACTCGGGTCCACATTGAAAGTCTTGCAGAGCAGAATCACCGGCTCTGATGACTGAAATTCGTCGTTGAATGCCTTGAGCAGAATCTCCGGCGCCTTTCTCTCGCCCCACTCGAAAATCGATAGAAACGTATAAACCCCCGTCAACGGGTGATTCAAGATTTCAGTGTTAAAATAATCCGGGTCAACCCCAAGTGGAATAACATGAATCGGAGAACGTACTCCGCTCTCCAAAAAAGTCCGGGCATTGAAAGCGGAAGGCACCCAGACCTCGTCCATGAGGTTTGCCTGTCGTACCCACTCGGCAGGAATGCCGTCGGTCTCAAGCATCGTGAATCCGATCTTGTACTGGCCGAAATTTGATTGAAAAACGTCACCCTGGGCGTACACGACCTGTATACCGGCGCTGGTGAGTTTTCTTTCGTGAATAATATTGACTAAATAGTTATCCGACTGCTCCGGTTCATGCTTTGGAAATACCGTCCCAGGGCCATAAACATAGCGGTAGTTGACCCGTACACCTTTCCGATCGAGAGCGCACGCCAATTCACGAGAGCTGATTGCGTACCCCGTTGGGAAGTTGAAAAGAGAGTGCCATCCCAAAGCCCTTGAATAACGCTGCTTCTGCAGTTTCTCCTGCCACTTGGCACGAAACACTCGCTGTGCCCGAAGGAACATGTCCTTATGTTTGACTCCGTTCACGGCCGTTGACGTGTTCTCGTGATGCACCACGGTCACCCCACCGCAGCAGACCATCCGGTATCCATGTTCCCGGGCGCGGAAACAGTAGTCCGTATCCTCGAAGTAACTGAAATACTCCTCGTCCAGCGGGCCTACGTTTGTTAAAACCTCGCGCTTAATATAAACACATGCAAAAACGACGCCCTCAACGTCTCGGTCATTGCTGTACTGGTTAATATCTTTCTCTCCTCCGCCCAACTGCTGGCCCCAGAAAGACTCGAGTGGCATGAATGTTCCTGCATGCTGTAGCTTGCCTCCGGGATGAGCGAGGCGGCATCCCACTATGCCGATATCTGGAGCACTGAAGGCCACAGCCTGCATTTTTTCGATCCAGTCCGGCTGATAGATCTCAGTGTCATTATTCAAGAGCACAATATCGGACAGCGCGTCAGCGTCAAGAAGTGCCCGGTTATTGCCCTTTGCGAAACCTAGATTGGTTCCGTTCGAAATGAGAGTAATAGCGTTCTGGGTCCGCAGATACTCCAGGGTTCCGTCCGTACTGCCGTTATCAGCCACGATGATTTCGAAATGCGGGAACCGGGTGTTAGCAATCAGCGTTTCAAGACATCGTTTCGTATGCTTCAGGCCATTCCACGTGAGTAGGATAATCGTAACCTTGGGCCGAGGCACTCCCTCAGGTTCGTCGAGTGGCGGCAAAATGGGATTCAAGGACGTCGTCCGATAAGGCCATAATCTCGTGGCCCGTAGAGAAGTTGATGAAGGTGACCGGAGATCGCGAGGTTTTCGTCAGCTGGCGGGAGCGGCCCTGGTTGAAGTTCGAGCACTTGACAGTTCGAAAACCCGATTGCCTCAGCGAAGAACCGGAGCATCTCTGGCGGTAAGGGTTTTAGGTGAGTGGGGTCCAGATAAAAGCCTTGGGAAGCAACTATCAGGTTCTTGGGATTGGGTGTCTCTATGATGAGCACGCCGCCGGGTCTGAGCACTCTCAGTGCCTCCTGAAGCAGGGAGACGACAGAGGCAAATGGAATGTGCTCAATCATATGGAAACAAGTGATCATCCCCAAACTATTGTCCGGGAGACAACGAAGGTAAGGCAGGGCTTCGCCCTGCTGAACATCAAGGCCCAGGGCGCGGCACTGCGCAACCATGGCGGCGTTGAAATCCACTCCCTTCGCCGTGATTTCGTTTTCGCGAAGCAACTCCAGCCACTCCCCGCGGCCGCTGCCGAGGTCGAGAATCGGCGCCTGCGCTTCTCTGAGAAACTCAAGATACACGGACTGCCGACGCTTGATTTCCTCGCGCGGTCCTCGGAAAGCGTCCTCAAAGGCTAGGTACAACGCGTCGAGTTTGTGATCCGGGTCATCCCCCAATCGTGCCCCGACTTCGGGGCCAAGCGTTGCGCTCAATGCGGTAGCAGAGCGAAGGCGTGACTCCAATTGGGCAATTCTGGCTTCAAATTGCTGATGTTGTTGCGTGGCATGTTCGACGCGGGTTGCAATGCCGTTCACTACTTCCTCTATGGACGCTAACCTCTGATGATTCTCTTCCTGTGAAGCCGCAAGGTGCTCCAGGACGGCAATCTGCTCTTGGAACGCACGCATCGCAACTTCGCCTAAGGCCAATATGGATCGGGTGTACCACCAGAGTACGCTGCAAAGGATCTGAATAATCCGCCCTCCAACGGCGGCACGAAGAGTACCGGGGCTGGGCGGAGCCTCGCCAATTTGAGCGAAGCGGATCTGCATTTCGGAGCGCAGCCTTTTCAGATGGGCCATTAACCGCGGCATAAGCTTCTGGATTCCCTGCCGTTCGAGCCTGCCGTGTGCGTCGGGATTTAACTCCTGGTACTCGCGCTCAATAGACTCGGAGGGCTGAAACGATCTTCCCTCGTCTTTCCCACACCGAACCCAGTGCTCGAATCCGGATCGGAACTCGCCGCGCTTGACGGCATCAGCAATGTCCGGGTTCGACAGCAGATAGTCTTGCTCAGGGAAATTTTCTTCCGAGGGCGCCTCCGGAGCGAAGCCCGCGCGATGCAAAGGCTCAAAGAATTGAACCGCTCCCGCTTGGCCCGGAACTGCGCCTTCTCTGGCATAAATTTGCGCTTGAATTGCTGAGAGTAATGCGTCGGCTTCGATCGGTACGAGGTTAATTCTTCCCGACATTTTCGGAACGAAGCAATTCTAGCATGGAGCAAAATAATGCCAGAGAATAGTTATCCCCAAAGGCATGACAGTCGTTTTCAGCTTATCAACACGTTGCCACTCAGCCGGCTTCCACCACATCCACATTTTGCGGTGCATATCGTCGAATCAACCTGAGGCTGGCGCGATGAGACGCGGAGCCAACCTTCAAAGGATTCTCAATTCTTTTATGCTGATGCCCAGCCTTCTCTCGTCGATCGTGCCCAGGGAAACGGATGGCTGCCACAGGTGGGGAATTTTAAAAAGCAATTCGAAACGTCCTTGTGCGCCGGAGGGCAGATCGAATCGCTGTTCGAGATAACCTGGCTGCGACCAAAATAAAGTCCCTAAATTTTCGCCGTTCAGGAGTACCTCGGCCCGGTAAGGGCCCGGAAAAGCGCTAAAGGCGCAGACGGTCAAAGTCCTTTCTCCTGGATTCACCACTATCGTCATCCGGGATTCGCGAGCCGCAGTCCAGCGATGTGTCTTCTCGCCCGCGTGCCATTCAGGCGCAAACACGCCGTTTCCGTCGGCGGCGGGGCTGTAGACATTGCCAGGCTCCAGGGGATTATAAGCACCCCGAAAGCAGCGACCTTCGAAGGGTTCAAGAGCATTGATGACGCTTTCATTCAGATCTATGGCCAGAATCCCTAAAATCATTCCGGCTCCCGACAGCACATAATCGGCGGTGTAATGCCATTCCGGGGTGAAACGTCGCAAAATGCCGGAGGCTTCGTGCCGGGTCGAGCGAGGGGCTACTTGCGAGAGTCCCACCAGAATGCTGTTGTTACACCTGGCGACCCCGCGAGGAAATGCACCCGTGCGAAGCGCCCACCCCGTGCTACTAAGCAATAGTCCCTCCGCTGAACTGCAGGTTCCGATACCGCCGCCCGTTGCGAAGATATCGTGAGCCTGGCGCCCCAGTTCCATGGCGGAGCAAAGTTCGAGAGTCGATCGATCATAAGACAATAAATGGCTTGGTCCATTATTGTGGGCCAAAACATAGATTTGATCCCTATCAGGAACAATGGTGTTGAAGTGATTCAGGTCACGATTACGCGCATCGACGTCGATAGAAGGGTACCATTTCGTCCAGCGACGGACGCTTGTATCGAATACAGCCACCAAATTGTCAAACGAACTCGTGACCCAAAGCTTCCCGTCAAAGCAGGCGATACCATGTACGTCGCGCAAAGCGAAATCTTCAGGACGGAGCTCGGCAATGGGCAAAAGCGTAAGAGCATCCAAAACCAGGATGCTGCCCGTTTCTTCGGCTCGCGCCGCTGCATCATCCGGCCCAATCGTCTGGTTGCGGCAGGATACATAAATACACCGACTGTCTTGGGCAAGTCCGTAGTAAAGCCCCTTTCCCGAATGAACCTGAAAAAACCGGTCACCGCCATCGAAAGCGAGCACTTGGTGCGTGGTAGTGACTAAGAATGCATTCCTCATAAGCTGGTTCGATGAGAACTCGCAGGGAAAGGAGAATCAAGCGGCCCCGGAGCAATATCGAAACAGGTCGCCGGATAGCGACAGCAGACGCCTTGGCAAAGCGTTCTTGTCATCGTGTCACCCGGGCGCCGCCGGGCGTCGAAAATCGTAGTCGCTCTCGCTAGCGAGGACAAAGATTCTGTCGATCAAACTGGAAAATACCACCCAGGCACGGACCGTTGCTGGCAGCGAGTCGTCAGCGGCGACTTCGAGCTTCATGCCGGATTTCTCGCGAGCACGTACAGATTATCGCCCCGATCAGACATCTTTGCGGAAGCCCGCTGCAAGATTTTCAGGAGCTCGCTTTTCCGCCGGTTGATTTTGACCGTTTGACCAGTATAATCGGCAGACCAGATATCGACCTGATCGTAATCGAACCGGTCCCAGGTTTCCGCCCGGACGATTTGGTATCCATTCCTAACGAGCAGATTGGTAAGTTCGCTGAGAGTGTACTCGCGGTTATGCCTGCCATTGATTCCATTGACCGAGTAGATATCGAAGAAGTTGAATCCATCCAGCATCAGAGCGAAATTCGTCAGCCGGACGGCGTTCGGCAAGGTGATGATCAAGTACCCTCCGTACTTCAGAATCCTGCGAAGTCTCGAAAAGGTCGATAGGGGATCCACCGCGAGATGTTCGAGCGTCTCGCAAAAGAACACAAGATCAAAGAATCCCTCGGGGAAAGGATAAGTTGGCAACGTCTCAAGGCTGAATAACGTGCTCTCGAAGTCAAATTCTTCCTGAAAGAGGTTACTGTGCGTCCGCTGCTGGAGCGAACCAACCGCACCCGAAAAGACGTTCTTGTCGAAAAAGTTCGCGCCTCGAATGTCGGCGACAGGAAAAAGCTTATGGAGCAGGATATGAAAAAAGTATGGATTCGAGCCGATCTCGAGAATGCGTTCGCCAGCCGGCAATGGAATGAATTCCACAGTCCGGAGAAATCGGGCAAGCGCGTCGTTCACGTATTGTTCCGATAGGCCCGCTGGTGCATTGTCCACTTCAAAGCTTGTGAGATAGTACCTAAGGTGCTCCGCGTAGCCCCACATATGCCGCGCCAGGCTTGCCCGGTCGGCGGTGGTCGCGAGCCGTTCCGCTTCCCTGAGCACCGCGTGAACCCCAGGTACGGTGAGCTTCGTGTTGATCATCCGGTGTATTTTATCGTGCCGCATGAAATGGCTCGGAACCAAGCGAGGTGGACATTCGGCATTCACGTGGACTTGCCTTTTACTGTAGTCTGAGAAAGCTGGACCTTCCCAACATGATGCAGTCTGAAATTCCTGTGAACGTTAAGCTTATGACGCGGCGTCCGGCTGTGGCGCTGGCCGGCCTGTACCTGAGCGCAGTTCTTGTTCACATATTCCTATTGCGTGAGGCGGCTTTGACCCCCCATATTTCTTCGGACGAGGTGCAGTATGCTCTCACGGGCGACAACATCCGC
>DATLVQ010000020.1:0-13544 GCA_035577325.1 Bryobacteraceae bacterium
CAACATCCTCGGATTTCTAGTTGCCGCATATGCCGCGCTGCTTCCTTACCAGGTGTCGGTCACCCGCGATATGAATTTCGCGCCGGCCGATTGCTGTCTCGTTCTAATCCTCCTGCTGGCTCCGGGTCAGCTGAGGTACCGCAGCCTCGCGTGGGGGATCTGGCACGTGGCGCTCGTTCTGGTCTTCGCCGTTGGTACCCTCGTCATCGCGTTGAACACAGGAGCGCTAAGCCGCTACGTGCTGTTGAATAAAGACGCAGGCCTAGTGTTGCTGTTGTTGAGTTATACGGCGATTACTTCCGCGGTCTCGGAATGGGACGATCTGCGCCGCATGCTAAGGGTCTTCACGGTCGGCGTCGTGGCTCAAAATCTCGTGGGCCTGGCCGCATTTCTGGCGGCATACTTCTTCGGTATCGAAACGCCGCTCACCAGCTATGGCGGCGTTCGGCTTTCCGGCATGATGCTCGATGCCAACGCCTATGGCGGCCTTCTGGTTCTGACTCTGGTGATCTGCGAGGGTGCGTCCTGGGGGCCGGAGCCGCTCTTCAACGGGCCTTCTCTCCTGTTTTGCCGGCTCAGCCTCGCAATGGGGATTCTGTTCACATTCTCGCGTTCTACGTGGGTGAGCTTGGCTGTCGCCCTACTGCTCCTTTGCGTGGTCCGGCGCGGAACCGCGGTTCGGCTCGCTCTAACTGCGGCCACTGGCGCTGCACTCTTCCTGCTGTTCATGGGTGGCCGCTTCCTCCAGTTCTTCGAGAAGATGGCGGCCCGGCCCGAGCAAGGCGACACCCGGTTTGAGCTCATACGCGACGCGCTGGCGGAGTTCGCGCGCCATCCCATTTTCGGTGGAGGGCTGGGCAGCTTCCTTGTCAAAGAAGGCACCATCGTCCATAACACCGCCGTATGGTTTCTGGCGGAGTTCGGCATCATGGGGCTGATCGTACTGGTCGGCTACCTGGGCTCCTTCTTCACCATGGGCTGGTTTGCCTATCGATATGCTCCGTCGCGGGAGAAGCCGCTGATACTGGCCCTGCTCCTGGGCCACACGGCTATGTTGGGCCTGGCGATGGGAATCGAAGCATTCTATCAGAGGCATTGGTGGCTGGTCATGGCGCTGATCGGCGGCGGTTACTCGCTGGCCCGCCAGCAAGTAGGCTACAAACGAACCAGCAGGTTGCGTCTCGCCGGTGAACACCAATGAGCGAAGTGAACAATATCCGGCTCCTTCACATTGTTGGGGATTCAAGCTTCGGCGGCGCTGCCAAGATCATCCTCCGTATGGCCGAGACGATGCGGTCCGAAGGTTGGCAAGTCGACCTGTTGACTACTAATGCTGTCTTTCAGCAAGCCGCGGAAGAGAACGGGATTGGAACAGTCGATATTGATGTCATACGGCGCGAGATCCGTCCTTTCTGGGACCTGTTAGGACTATTTCGCCTGTATCGCTTTCTACGCCATGAACGCTACACGGTAGTTCACACGCACACATCGAAGGCGGGGTTTGTGGGACGTCTGGCGGCGTGGCTTGCGCGCGTGCCCGTTATTCTGCATACCACGCACGGATTCGCGTTCCACGAGCGCAGCTCGCGCGCCAAACGGGTGTTCTATTCCACGCTCGAGCGCCTCGCCGCCTACTGGTGCGACCGCGTCGTATCCGTGAGCGAGTTTCACCGGCGTTGGGCTTTGGAGCTGGGGATATGCGGCGGCGACAAGATCATGGCCATTCCCAACGGGATCGCCGAGCCTCAGTCACGGATGCCGGCGCTCCAACTCCGCCGTGACTGGGGGGCACACAACGATGACCTGGTAATCCTGAGCACGGGCCGGTTGGCGCCGGAGAAAGGCCTGGAGGATCTCCTCAAGGCTGCCTCCCTCCTCCGGCGAATGGGGCAACGGTTTCGAGTTGTGCTGGCTGGTGATGGGCCACTGCGCGGGCAACTCGAAAACCTTGCCCGCGACTTGGCGATTTCGGATCAGGTGACTTTTCTTGGATATCGCGAAGATATCCCCGACCTGCTGGCTGCTTGCGATCTGGTGGCCTTGCCCAGTCTGCGGGAAGGGCTTTCGATTGCTTTACTCGAGGCCATGGCGGCAGGCAAGCCGATCGTTGCCACCAGCATCGGCAGCAATGTGACTGTGGCGTCGCAGGCGGAGATGGCGTTGCTTGTCCCGCCCTGCGATCACCAGGCGCTCTCGGAAGCCATTATCCGTTGCGGGCGTGATCCCGCGCTCAGGATGCGGCTAGGAAGCAATGCGCGCCGCGTCTTCGAAAGCCGCTATACCGAAGAAAAAATGTTGAGCGCTTACAGGAAAACATACTTCGGTCTGCTGAGAATGAAATGCCCGCAGCTCATGCACAGCTCGTCTTTACCAAAGATCCGCGTGATCCAACGCGTGCGCCGGGCGGAAAAGGCCGACCTCCCTAGCATCGTGGCCATCCATCAGGAAGCGTTCAGCCACTTCTTTCTGACGCAGCTTGGGAGCGTATTCTTATACCGGTATTACGAGCTGGTGCTGCGCTATAGGGCCGGTATTCTGGTGGTCAGCGAGGGAAGTGACGGCCCGGAAGGATTCGCTTGCGGGTTTGCCGACCCGGAGGAGTTCTACGCGCTAATGCGCCGTCGCAGATGGTCATTCGCGCTGCCGGTGCTGGCCGCGCTTGTTCGCCACCCATCGCTCTGCGCCCAAATCATTCGCGGAATGCGGGCTGTCAAGCGGCAAGCATCGCAAAGGACTGCCCAGTCCTGTGAGCTTTCATCCATTGCCGTTAGCCCGAAAGCCGGCGGCCGAGGCGTGGGGCAAGCCTTGGTGAAAGCCTTTCTCGATGAGGCTTGGTCGTGGGGTGCTGATCACGTCACTTTAGATACGGATGCCGAGGACAACGAAACGGCTAACGCTCTTTACCAAAGAGCTGGATTTCAGTTTTGCCGGCGGTACGAGAAGGGCAAAGGTCGCTGGATGAACGAATACATAATCCGTCGCGAAACTGACGAGCTAGGGGTTACATTCCATGAGAAGACTGCGACCCAGTATTGAAAGGCTCGCGGAAGTAGTCTGCACTGCCTTCGGGCTGCTGGTGCTGTCGCCGGTCCTGGCTGTGCTGGCCCTCTTGATCCTCTGGGACGATGGCCCACCCGTGCTCTTCAGCCAGAAAAGAGTCGGCCGAAATGGCAAGTTGTTCCGCATTTGGAAATTCCGAACCATGCGCGTCGGCGCGCCCGGCAGCGCCATTACGGCGTCCGGAGATTGCCGGGTCACGCGGGCCGGGGCATGGTTGCGGAAATTCAAGCTCGATGAATTGCCCCAGCTCTACAACGTCCTGAAGGGCGAGATGAGCCTGATCGGTCCGCGCCCGGAAGTGCCCGAGTATGTACAGCTCGATAGTCCGCTATGGCAGGCGGTTCTGCAGGTGCGGCCGGGGATTACGGACCTGGCGACATTGTTGCACCGCGATGAGGAGCAGATTCTTGGGGCGTCCGCGGATCCGAACGCTTTTTACCGCGAGAGCGTCCTGCCGGCCAAGCTTCGCCTCAATTTGGCATATCTTCGCGCGCGGTCCTCCTGGCGGGATTTGAATCTGATCTTGCTGACCCTTCGTTACAGCCTGTTTCCGGAAAGGTTTGACCGGGACCACATAAAAAATATTCTTGGCATGGGAGCCACAATTCATGACGCAGAGTAGTTTCATCCCCTTTCACACTCCGTCGATCGGTAAGGAGGAGATCAAGGAAGTAGAGGACACGCTAAACTCCGGATGGTTGACCACCGGGCCGCGTGCCGCTCGCTTCGAGCGCGAATTCAAAGAGTACGTCCGTGCCCCGCAAGCGTTGGCCGTGAATTCCGCCACCGCGGGTCTGCATCTGGCGCTCGCCGCCCTCAAGATCGGCCCAGGTGACGAGGTCATTACCACGCCCATGACGTTCTGTGCGACCGTGCAGACCATCCTGCACGTCGGCGCGACCCCGGTTCTCGCCGATATCGGGCCCGATGGCAATATCGATCCCGAAGAGATCGAGCGCCGGATCACCGAAAAGACCAAGGCTATTATCCCGGTACACCTCGCCGGATTGCCGTGCGATATGAAGGCCATCTGGGCGCTGGCCAAGCAGGAAGGTCTGAGCGTCATTGAAGATGCCGCGCACGCCGCCGGGTCACATTATATGGGCCGGCCCATTGGCGGCGGACCTGATCCTACGGACAAAGACGCCAGCGATGCCGTCGCCTTCAGCTTCTACGCCACGAAGAATCTGACCACTGGTGAAGGGGGCATGATCACCACCCACCGCCCTGGTCTTGCCAAGGCCATGCGGATGCTGTCGCTGCACGGCACCAGTCACGACGCTTGGGACCGCTACACCGAGCACGGCAAGTGGTACTACGAAGTCGTGGACCACGGGTTCAAATATAACCTTAGCGACATTCATGCCGCGCTCGGCATCCATCAGCTCCGCAAACTGGAGACGTTTATCGAGGTCCGCACGCGTTACGCCGAAATGTACAATCGCGCCTTCGCGGATATGGACGAGGTGGAGCTTCCGCCTGACGATGCTCAGTCGCGTCACGCTTGGCACCTCTACATCCTTCGGCTCAACCTCGACTCGCTCCGCGTTGACCGGAAGGAGTTCATAGAACAGTTACGAAAAAGACAAATTGGGGCGAGCGTACACTTTATCCCCATTCCACTGCATCCATACTTTGCGCGCCTGCCGCTCGCGCGCCGCCCCTGCCCGCGCGCGCTGGAATTGTATCCGCGCATTGTTTCTTTGCCGCTCTATCCTGCCATGACAGAGGAGCAAGTCGACTATGTCGCCAGAATGGTCCGAGAAGTGCTGGGAGAAGCAAGGCGGGAGAAATACATAGCCGCTGGTTCATCGATGCCGTCTTACCAATAACACGCGATCGCTGGAAAGCATCAGGGAACCGGAATAATGCGATGAGGAAATTTCTTCGCGTCCGTCTGTCGCTTATGAAAAACCGTCTTGGCCCTTGGCCCGATCATGCTGCTCATTTACTAGCCGTCATCCTATCAGTGACTGCTGCTTTTCTGCTCCGCTTCGATTTTTCGATTCCGCAAGGTGTAGGCTCGATCCTCGGTGAAGCCATCTGGGTCGCGCTGCTGGTGAAATTGCCCGTGTTTGACGTGGCTGGTTTTCATCGTGGCCTACGCAAATTTGCAAGTGTTCCGGATCTGTGCCGGGTGCTGGTAGGGAATCTGGCCGCTTCCCTGCTCTTTGTGATTGCGTCTTTCGCCTGGGTTGGGCCGGCGATGCCGAGGTCGGTCTGGGTGATCGACGGACTCGTGTGCTTCGTCGTTACTGCGCTTCTCCGGTTCTACGTCCGCATCCGCAATGAAGCTCTTCCGCGGGAACGATCGGGGCACAAGAGCAGGGGAGTTCTGATTTACGGCGCGGGCGCCGCGGGCACCGAGCTGTTGCGCGAAATTCGTTCCACCCGGTCAACTGGATACGAGGTCAAGGGTTTTCTCGACGACGATCCAATTAAGCTCCATGCCCAGATCATGGGCGTTCCGGTGCTCGGAACCGGCCGCGAAGCCTTATCGGTGGTGGACCGCCTGAACCGGCGCAAGCCGGAAGTTGAGGAAATCATCATCGCCATGCCTTCGGCGGACGCGCCGCAGATGCGCGAGGCGTTGGCCAACTGCCGCGCCGCGAAGCTGCCTTGCAAGACGATTCCTGGCCTTTCAGAACTGCTCAACGGAAAAGTGCTTACTGCCCAAGTGCGCAATCTCTCGCTCAGCGATCTTCTCGGCCGCCAGCCCGTGAAGCTGGACGAGGCGCCGATACGTTCGAGTATCGCCGGCCGTTCCATTCTCATCACAGGTGCGGCGGGTTCAATCGGTTCGGAACTCTGCCGCCAGGTGGCGCGTTTCGGCCCCGCGCGTCTCGTCGCGTTCGACAACGCGGAAAGCCAGTTGTTCAAGATAGACTGCGAGCTGCGCGAGCATTTCCCCGATCTGGAACTGGTGGCCGCATTGGGCGACGTCCGCGATCCCGCTCGCATCGCCGAAGTTCTTGAACGCTTTTCCGTGGACTCGGTTTTCCACGCCGCCGCTTATAAGCACGTGCCTCTGATGGAGGCTCACGTCCTTGAAGCCGCGCACGCCAACGTGCTCGGTACCTGGAATCTGGTTTGCGAATCTCGCCGGCATGGCGTGCGCAGCTTTCTGATGATTTCCTCCGACAAAGCTGTAAACCCGACCAACGTAATGGGCGCCACCAAGCGCGTCTGTGAACGGATTGTCTCCGCGCGGCCGGTCAGCAGCGGCCGCGAAATGAAATGCGTGTCCGTGCGCTTTGGTAATGTTCTCGGCAGTAACGGCAGCGTTGTCCCGATCTTCCAGGCGCAGATCGAAGCCGGCGGCCCGGTTAAGGTGACGCACCCCGACATGCGTCGCTACTTTATGACCACCGCCGAGGCAGTTGCACTGGTGCTCCAGGCGTCTACAATGGGCAAAAGGTCGGACATTTTCGTGCTCGACATGGGCGAGCCGGTCCGCATCGCCGACCTGGCCGCCAATATGATTCGCCTTGCCGGCGGCGTGCCCGGTGAAGATATCGAAATTCAGTATACCGGCGTGAGACCTGGCGAAAAGTTGTTCGAGGAGATGAATGGCCAGGGCGAAAACATGCTGCCCACATATCACGAAAAAATCCAGATCTTCCAGGAGCCGCCCTTGAGCTGGGAGACCATCGCACGCTGGATGGACCGGCTGGAGGAACTGCTTGAGGCCCGGCAGGAGCAGGAAATCGTCGATCACATCCGGGAGATCGTTCCTGAGTACAGCCCGAGCGATAAATGGGCAACCTCCCGGTGGAATGAAATGGTGCCGGCTGGAGCGGAGTTTTCGGAAACGGGGTCCCTTTCGGCGCAAGGCGCGGCGTGGATGCAGTAGCGTAACCGCGTTCCGCCCGCATGGGGCAGCTTATCGGCTCGCTTCGCGTTTCGGCCGGACCGGTTCGTGTCCTGATCGCGATGGCGCTTCGGCCGGCGATAGCGCATCTAGTTTTTGCCCCATTTGTTGCCGCGCCGCATCAAGCATCTTGGGGTCGCGCGTCCAATGGCTCCAATCGCCGCCCACGCGGCGTGCGATCTTCAGCGCCCAATCGCCATACCCCGCCTGCTTCAGAAGCTCAACGTATTCGTAATCCTCCACGCCGTCGCGGATCCATTTCAGCCTCATCGATGGAGCCGCTTCCCGGATTCCAGCCGCTTGACCTGGATACACCAGCAGTCCCTCTCCGGGGTAATTGTTTGAGCTGAATTTGCCCGCGTTATTCACATTGTTCCAGGCGTCGGCGGGCCACATGTCCACCCTCCAGCACAACAGCCCGGTAAGGTGCAGGCTTTGACTGATAAAGCCGGGTTGGGTGCGAAAGTTAAGCGGCGCGAAGTCGATTTCCCACTTCGGTGAGTACGCGTCCTGCACCAACGTATTGTAGGACCACACCTCATCTCCCTTCGCCAGCGCCCGGGCAATCATGTTCCTGGCTCTGTCGTACATTTCCGGCAGGACCACCCAGATATCCACGGCCGACCGCTTCGTTCCCGAGCCATCGTCAAATAGTTCCGGCACGGGCGCCATTGTGACGAGGCTCTTGACGCCCGCCTGGTGCAGCGCCAGCGCCCATCGCCGGATTTCCGGGTACAGCGACGTACATTTTCCGATTTCATCGGCGAAGAAATCGAACAGCTCCAAGTCAGGCGGATATTTCGCGGCCGCGGAGCGGATCTGTTTCACAGCCGGCGCGGGCGACATCGTGCAGTGCGAGACATCCGCGCCGCTCCACAATCCCAGATTGCTGGCACTGAGCCCGAGATTCTCCATGAGGTCGCGCGCCTCCCCGGGTGTGATCGCCAGGGGTGAGACTTTGTTGCGCAGTAACGTTCGCGTGACGCCCTCGCCACTTGGCTGCATGGTCACGAAGGCAGACTTGAGAGCCGGCTTGAGCGGCAGCGTAAAATTCCACACCCGCAGATCGATCTTCCCTGTGGCTGTCCCTTGGTCGCTCGTGACTAGGAAATTGCCTGTGTACTCCCCCGCTGTGGCTGTACGCGGCACGAACAGGTCCACCCAAATGGGTTGGTTCTCGCCGGCATGCACGTCGAAGGAGGCAGCCGGTAGCGGCGATCCCGTGGCCGGGTCAACCAGCGGAACCAAACCATCCGCATACCAACCCTCCCCGAGCGGACGATTCGGGCCACCCCAGTCGGGGCTTGCATGTGTTACGTGAACGTAATGCTCACGAAACAGCGTCACATTGTTTTTCGAAAGGACGTGGCCGCCGCTACCCGTTAGGTCCGTTACGGCCACGTTTAAGTGGGTCAGTCGGCTATTTGCGGGAGCATGTGCAACAATCTGAAACGACTCGTACTCGCCGCGCGCCGCCGACAACTGCGCCAGCACCTTGTTTCCGGCGGGCTCAGTGAGGCCCGCGCGGGTGAGGCTGGGAACAACCCAAATGGTCGGGCCATTCTCCGCCCAAAGGCAAGTCGAGAAGAATAAGAAGCAGCAGAATCGATTCGTGGCAAGCTTACGAGAAGCAACTGATACTCCAGGTTCGGGCCGGTTCGAAACCGGCCCGTTCGTGTTGGTGTGTTACGGCACAATCCACGTGCCGCTCTGCGCGAAGTTGGTCGTTGTGCCGCCGGCATCAGTGGCGCTCATATAGAGGTAACGGGTTCCGGCGAACGCGGAAGTGAACGTGATTGGAACCGTGAGCGTGAGATAGTTTCCGGAGCCGCTCGCCGAGATGCCGCTGCCGTTGATTGAGCAATAACTGTTCTGGATCGTGGCATTGGTTCCGACGGCCACGTTTGACCAGCTCGTTGTGTCGTTACTCGCCAGCCAGAGCAGCTTCGCGGCGGTGTCGTAATAAATCCAGCAGCCGTTTGTAGTGTTCTGCGTTGAATTCACGACCGCGTGGACGCCGGTAAGGCTTGCGTATCCGGCGGGATCGGAAAAGACAAACGTGAATGCATGGCTCAAGCCGCTCCCGGACGCCGGGCTCACCGCAACTGCTCCGAGCGTGGTCGACGCCGGTACGGTCCATGTTCCCCGCGACACCGTGCTGCTGGATGCCCCACTGGTAGCCGTTGCATTCATGTAAATGTTCTTCGCGCCGGCAAAGGCGGTCGTGAAGATGATGGGAAGCCTGAGCGTGAGATTGTTACCCGAACTGGCCAAAGAGACCCCGCTGCCGGCGATCTCGCACTGGCTGTTCTGGAGTGTGGCATTGCTACCCAACGCCATGCTGGACCACTTGGTTGTGTCGTTGCTGGCCAGCCACAGCAGCCTGCCGGCCACATCGTAATAGATCCAGCAAGCGTTAGTAGTGGCAGTGGAACTGCTAATGACTGCATGCACTCCGCCGAGGTACTGGTAACCGCTCGAATCCGAGTATACAAAACTGAACAGGTTAGAAAGCCCGGTACCCGAAGATGGGGTCACGGAGACTGATGCGGGACCGCTCGTGACGGGCGTGCTTGCCGCCGTCGTGAAGGCCCAGACAGCCGAAGATGTCGAACCGTTAGTGTTCTTAGCCACTACCTTCCAGTAATACTTCGTACTATTGACCAGCGTGCTTGGCTGATAGTTGGTGGTGGTGACATTCTTTGCCAGCGCCGGTGAGGAGGATGTCCCGAAATAGACGTCATACGACGTCGCTCCGCTGCTGGCCGCCCAAGATAAAGTGGGCGCGGTGGAAACGCTGGTTGCTCCCGTAACGGGTGCTGGGCTGGCGGGCGCAGGCGGCACGCCAGTTGAGGTAGGCGCGTCCGTGGTGAACGACCATACGGCCGATGAGGTCGAGCCGCTTGCGTTCTTGGCCACAACTTTCCAGTAATACTTTGTGTTGGTACCTTGCGTGCCAGGCTGATAGCTAGTCGTCGTGACGTTCTTTACCAGCGCCGGTGAAGACGACGTTCCAAAGTAAACGTCATAAGATGTGGCGCCATTGCTGGCCCCCCACATCAGAGTTGGAGTGGTCGAGATGTTGATCGCTCCGTTGGCCGGCGACGGACTGCCGGGAGTTGACGGCAAACTGGAGCCCGAACCGCCGCCCAAAGCATCCAACTGCTGCCCGAGTTGCATCCGGACCGATGCCAGGGCGTTAATATCACGCGTCCAGTTCGTCCAATTCGGTCCCACGCTCTGCGCCATTTGCACCGCCCATGAGCCCTTTCCCGCCTGCTTCAACAGGTTGACGTATTCGTAATCCTCCACGCCATCTCGGATCCACTTCAACCGCATGGAAGGCGCCACACCGGTGACTCCCACCGTCGAACCTGGGTACACCAGGACGGCTTCGCCCGGGTAATTAGACGAGCTGAAAGTGCCGGCGTTATTCGGATTGGTCCATGGACTGGAATTCCAATCATCCACCCTCCAGTACAGCAGACCGGTCAGGTTCAAGCTCTGGCTGATGAAGCCCGGCTCAATGCGGAAGTTGATAGGCGCGAAGTCGATTTCCCATTTCGGCGAGTACGCGTCCTGCACCAGAGTGTTGTAGGACCAGAGCTCGTCCCCCTTCGCAAGGGCCTGCGGTATGGTGGCCAACGCGCCGTCGTACATCACCGGCAACATGACCCAGTCATCCACGGCCGAGCGTCCCGTGCCGGAGCCGTCGTCAAACAGGCCGGTATTGGGTGACATGGTAATCAGATTGTTGATGCCTGCCTGGTGCATGTTATGGGCCCATTGCTTAATGGTCGTGAAGAGGCTCGGGCAATTGTCAATTTCGTCGGCCGAGTAATCAAACAGGTACAGGCCTTTCTGCTGCGTCGCCGCCACCGCCTGAAACTGGGCGACGCTGGGCGCCGCCGACATAGTGCATGTCGAGACGTCAGCCCCGCTAAAGTAACCCATGTTGGACGTAGACATGCCGAAGTTGCTGATCAGACCCTGCTCGTTTAATGTGCTGACGTTCAGCGGCGAAACTTTGTTCCGCAACAACTCCTGTTCGCTCAGCAGCGAGTCCGCCGACCAGTAGGCGAAGCTGGATTTGAGCGTGGGCTTGAGCGGCAGCGTGAAGTTCCACACGTGGAGCGAGATTTGCCCGTTGGTGGCTCCCTGACTGCTGGTCACCGTGTACGTACCGCTGTATAAACCGGCCGCTGCGCTGCGCGGCACGAACACATCCACCCAGATTGGCTGGTTGCCTCCCACCGACAGGCTGAAGGGAACCGCTTTTATGGATCCTCCGGCTGCCGGCAGACCCGTGTTGGCGTCCACGAACGGAATCAGGCCATCCGGATACCAGCCGGGAGGCAGTGGCTGGTTGGAGCCGCCCCAGTTCGGACTGGATGAGGTCACGTTGACGTACTGCTCGCGAAACAGCGCGATGTTGCTCTTGGATATTGTTTGACCAGTGCCGCTGGTCAGGTCGGAGACCGTCACATTCACGTTGCTGAGGCCGCCGCTCGGAGCCTTCACGATGATCTGGAACGATTCGTATTCTCCTTTTCCCGCGTATAGCTGGGCCAACGTTCCGCTTCCCGCTGCATCTGATGGCCCCACTCGTTGCAGGCTCGGTACAGTCCACACGATCGGACCGCTTTGCGCGCTCGCCACCCCGGCGAAGAATAATGCAGATAAAGCATATAAGGCAAGATTTGATTTGAAAACGCGTTTGGTCATAAATATCCTCAAGTAAGCTCGCCCCGTGATTTTCGAAGCGGCTGCCGCCCGAGCCAAAGTCAGAAGCTCAAGAGGCAAGACCTCAACGCTGGAGGCCTGTTCCTGTCTGCGACAGGTCTTTCGAGGAGCGTCGCCTCCGTGGTGCGGCGGCGACACCCTGGGCGCAGGTGTGAAATTCCGGATTTAGCCGCGCGGAGGACTTGAGGGGAGCAAGGTGTGCGGAACGGAACAACTGGCGGCTTCCAGGAATTTAATCGTACAGAACCGCACTATAGCGTTTGCCGTATGATGGCAACAATGAGGAACTCGCCTTAGGTTTCTAGTGTTTTCACCCTAGGCGGCAGCCGTGAAATGTGAGGAAGATATCAGATGGTCGAGCCAGGACCTGAAATGAATGTTTGGTGCCGTACGATTAGGCCAGCCCTAAATTCCAAAGGAAGTTGGGTTTTGCGTGGAAGAAAACGTCAAATAGAAGCCGGATTACGAAGTTGTTGGGCGATTGCGAATGGGCGCCGGTGTTTGGTTAACGCGACAGCGTCCACTCCACGAGTATCACAGAAGCTTTTTGACTCTTGCTGCGCAACACCAGACGTTTCCATCCGTTTTGCGGACCTGGCGGCTCTACCAACAATATTTCCGCGGCTCGGCGCGGGTTCAATGTGTAGAGCGTTTTGTTCCACCCGTTCTGCGGTCCGGGGGGTTCATATGCGGCGCTCGCGCCCTGCGCATTGGCCGTGTACATCACGATCCCGTCGTCTGCCAGATCCCCCGGCCAGATCTTGAGTTGGATGGGCTTACCCGGGAGTTCCCCCGTGAACGAGCCGGTGGAAGCGTTCGCGCCCTCAATAGTCAACGTTTGGTTCTTTTGCAGGTGCCCCGTCCAGATTAGTCTTCCCGACGTCGGCGCAGTCGTCACGGCCGTGGCGGGAGGCGCCGGAACCTTCACCATCTCCGGTGCGGGAGCCGGTTGCATTGCCGGTGCAGCTGGCATCGTCTGCTCCTGGATCGGCTTAGTAGCGGGCATCTCTTGACGCGCGACCTGCGGCGCTGGGGTCTGCGGTTGTGTCAAAACCTTTTTTTCGACCGTGGGCGGCGGAGTGGCCGGCTGTGGCGGAGCATAGAGCTTCTCGTTGCGCAAGACCGGCGCGACTGGTTTCGGGCGAACCGCTGCCGCTATTCGTGGCGGTTCGAGCGGATTCCTTGCCGGGTCCTTTCCAAGCCGCTCTTGCGGCTCCTTGTCCTTCAAACTCACGGCCGGCGGGTTCTCCTTGGGAACAACGGGCCTCTCGACTTCCGCTGGCGGCTGCTTTTCTAAACTGTCGGATGGCGCGGACGTTTCCTGTTTTTTCTGCAGCTCCGATTCCCACTTCTTCCAAAGGGCCGCGGCATCTTGCTCTACTTTCTTCTGGCCATCTACCCTGGCCGCCGGCGTCCGTTTCCCGGCGTGGTCAAATGAACTCTGCGGCGATGACTTGATCCACCAGTAGCCAAGCGCCAGAACTACACCGAGTATCCATGAGAATGACGAAAGCGTGACCGCCGGCATCCGTGGTCGCGGTGGCCGCCACATTTCTGCTGCCACGGCCGGGACGGCGGTCTCCACCCCGCCTGGAGGTGCTTCCCGCTCCACGCGTACGACCGGGCTCTCCGCCGCTGTTGATACGATGACATCTCGGATGGCGCTTTCCGGGCAAATGGAGCCATCGGCTTTGCGCAGAATAAACCGCGCCCTAGCCCGTCCGGGCCGCACGGGCCGCAGCATGAGGGCAAGCTGCCAGGGCTCATTGAAAAAGTACTGGAAGATGTCAACATCCCGTTTGGAAAGCGTTAATTGGTTTTTGGGATCGGCCCGAAGCCATCCTACCGGCTCGATGCCGGGAAGTTCGGG
>DATLVQ010000021.1:0-5652 GCA_035577325.1 Bryobacteraceae bacterium
CCACGGTAGGTTTACATCGCCCACCACATGCGTTGCGACCGGAGGAGAGGTTAAGAGAAGAAGAATCGCCGCGCCGATGCCGGCGAACAACCCAATCCTTGCCTCCTGCTCTCTCTCTTTTACGGCCTGGCGAAACGATCGCGGTTTGAGTATCTCGCCGTAAAAAGCGTGATCTTCACTATTTGCCTCAAACACTTCCACTCGCGGTTGAAAACTGAAGGCCGGTCGACTATCGGGACCGTGTGTCCGTCTTGCAGTCTGAAGTTGCCTTATGAGCTTTTCGGTCGCGGCCTTGAGCTTGTCGGATGACTGGTTTTTTAGCCGAAAAGTGATGTTCTGCGACTGGGGTTGATTTACGATACCCCACGTTTTTGTCTCTTCGTCGTAGATCGTGCAAGTGAAGGTTTTTTCGAGTAGGGGCTTGTGATCCTGTGCCACGTGTTCAAGAATCCTGAGGTGGACCCCAAAGGTTGGACAAAATTTGGCCGTCGCTTAGATGGTGCGGCGGGGTGACCAGGAGGCGGCCCGAAGGCCGCCATCCATTCCGGGCTTGAATCGGCGCTCGGGTCGCATCCCTGCGTTGCCCTGTCTTCCTATCAAGCCTCTCCAGTGTACGGCAGCTTCTCCAACCAGAAAAGCGAAAACCATCCATTCTGGAAAAAAACAGCGCTAAATCCCGGGGGGTTTGGGGGGCTGAGCCCCCCATCATGGCGATGACCGTTTCCTTATTGACCGGTGCGGGAACAGATCTGCCGGCGTGTGGTATCCGAGCGCCTGGTGCGGGCGCCGGTGATTGTAGAAGCGGAAGTAGCGGTCCAGCGCTTGGAACAGATCGGTCCCGCTGGCGAAATCGCCGGGGTAGATGAGTTCGTACTTCAGGCTGCGCCACAGGCGCTCGATGAAAACGTTGTCCAGGGCACGGCCCCGTCCATCCATGCTGATGGAGATGTCGCGCTTCTTCAGCGGCGCCAGAAAGTCGGGCGAAGTGAACTGGGATCCTTGATCGGAGTTCCAGATTTCGGGTTGGCCGAAACGGAACGCCGCTTCCAGCGCGGCCAGACAGAAGCCGGTCTCCATCGTATTGGAAAGTTCCCAACTGAGCA
Organism: Bryobacteraceae bacterium; assembly: GCA_035577325.1. GTDB lineage: Bacteria > Acidobacteriota > Terriglobia > Bryobacterales > Bryobacteraceae > QHXW01. The sequence goes on from DATLVQ010000021.1 coordinate 1,104, forward strand.
CGAAGCGGCTGAACCAATCCATCACCGCAACCAGGTAGAGGAAGCCGCCATGCATCGGAATGTACGTAATATCGGTGCTCCAGACCTGGTTGGGCCGTTCGATGGAGACGCCGCGTAGCAGGTACGGGTAGATTTCGTGACCTGGAGCCGGGCGGCTCAGGTTCGGTTTCGGGTAGAGCGCTTCGATGCCCAGAATGCGCATCAGCCGCTGGATGCGTTTGCGATTGACCTTCAGGGTGACGGCCATGCGACGGCTGCCGAAAAACGGACAATCCAAGTACAGCTCGTCGAGCCGCCGGAGCAGACGCAGGTTCTCCGCGCTCTCCGGCCGTGGCCGGTGATAGTAGGTCGAGCGAGGCACGCCGAGCAGTTCGCACTGCTGCTGCATACTCAGGTGCGGATGTTGTGGATCGATCCATCGGCGGCGGTCTTCAATCGACGAGGCCAGCTCTTTTTTTGAGAAAGTCCAACTCCACTTTCAGTTGGCCGATCTGCTTGTAGAGTTCGTCCTTCTCGGTGTCGGCCTGCTGGCGCATCTGCTCTCGGCCGTTGCCAAAGAGGTCCGGCAAGCCAGCCAGCGCCTGTTTCTTCCAGCCGCCGACCTGGGTAGGGTGGACGCCGAACATCTGCGCGATCTGGGCGGCCGTCTTGTGCGCCTTGATGGCCTCGACGGCGACTTTGGCCTTCAGGCTGGGTGGGTGACTCTTACGAGTTCGCGGCATTGACTCTCCTTCATTTTCAATGCCGCCGACCATCTAAGAAAAGGCCATTTTTGTGTCCAACTTTTGGGGTCCATTACAGAACACGCGTGGGGATCAATGGGCTATGGACGGTCTTGAAGAATCGAGATGCGCCAGCTAATGCAACGCATTCAAGGAGGTATTGAAGCATGAACACAATTCAGATCGAACGACTCAAAGCCATACTTGAGAGCCGACTCGAGAAACTCTCAGGCGGAGTTCGACATCGCGGCAATATTGCGATCGAGAAGGCTGCGGACTTGATGGACGAAGCGCAGTTCGCCGAAGAGCAGGATCTCGCCATCCGGATTCTGGACCATGATTTCGCGGAGATTCGTTTGGTGGAGAAGGCATTTGGCCCGTATGGAACAAAGATCGTATGGCGCCTGTCTCCGATGCGATGAAGCGATCCACTGGAAGCGTCTACGGGCTGTGCCGCATGCCGCGTTCTGCGTCGCTTGCCAGGATAAAATCGACCACGATGGATTTTGTGAATTCAACCTGAATGGGTTTGCTGGTGCATTCAACGTGGCTCATCAACGTTCGATAGGCCGCTGAATTCATATGGTCGCCGATTCATCAACGCGCGGAGGCAAAAGCCGAAGTGGCGCGGGTACGGTAGCGAAAACCAATCGGTGCGCTTTTTGTTGGGTTGGTTGCCGTTCGGGCAGCGGCACTCCCCACCTGGAGGCTCTATTTTCCCAAGGAACTGGATACGAGCGCTGGCATTTTGGACAGACATAGCGGCCGTGAATGGGCCACATCGGATCTGGGTGCATCAAATAGCACCAGTGATTTCTTATCCACCACAAGCACTCGCGCATCTCGTCAGCCTCCGGCCGCCACGGGCCCTGGGAGCATCCGCGTGCGCCGAACAGCGCCTTCAGACGCCCCTAGTTCGAATCTACGCGACAAAACGTCAATATCGGGTCAATTCGGAAGATGGACGCATCAAGTGGAGGTCAATTGAAGCGGTGCTATTGCTGCCGCTGCCTGGGCCATTTTGCTTTCATGCAATACTGATGTTGCTCGCCGGGAGGAAGCGTTCGATGCCGCGCCCGTCTTGTCTCCTCAATCTTGCGGGACACGACCACTGACGCACGCGACGGCTCCGCCGCCACTGGCGAGTCCACTCGAGGGAGCCGCTTGCCGACCTGGCATGGGCGGATCCGGCACGCCCGCACTACATCATACCGAACCGGGCGTCGGATAGCGTCTTCGCGTCGAACATTCCATATCCGCGTAATTACTCGGCTCTTGACGATTTCTTGACGATCCCAGGCTACTTTCTGGCCTCGTCTTGATATCGCAGCGAGTACTATTTGATTATGGAGTATCGCCAAGATGCCGGTTCGTGTCTGCTCGGCGGTCACAAGACCATCCGCAAACTGTTCTCATAGCTGATGACGAGCCGATGATCCGCCAGATCACCCGTGCGCTTTTGGCCCCCCGCGGCTACTGTACAGGAGGCGAGCACGGGCGAGGAGGTCCTCCAGGCGGTTCAGGCATTGCCGCCGGATGTGATCTTTCTCGATCTCGGCCTACCGGAAGTCGACGGAATCGAAGTCACCTATCGTCTCCGTCGCTTTAGCGGCATTTCTCTGTCTCTCGCTTGACGATCTTTTGACCCCTGCAAGCTGTTTCTTGTCCCTGATTTGATTTTGTTTACGCCAGAATCGAAATGGGAGTATAAGATGAAACGTTTACAAACCATTATGATTGTGTCTTGCCTAGCAGCGTTGGGCTTGGCAATGACTCCAGACGCGAAGGCAGACGCCTGGGACAAGAAAACCATCGTGACCTTCAGCGGGCCCGTGGAGATTCCGGGACAGGTTCTGGCCGCCGGCACTTACGTGTTCAAGCTGTTGGATTCCGCTTCGAACCGAAACATCGTTCAAATCTTCAACGAGGATCAGGACCATCTGTACGCTACGATCCTTGCGATACCGGACTATCGCATCAAACCAGGTGACAAGACCGTGATCACCTTCGCGGAACGGACACACAACTCGCCGGAAGCGCTCAGAGCATGGTTCTATCCCGGCGATAATTACGGACAGGAATTCGTCTATCCGAAGGCGAAAGCGATGGAATTGGCCAAAGAGACGCCAACACACGTCCTCTCGATGCCAGACGAGATGGCAGCCAATACGACGAAGCCCACCAAATCCGCAACCGAACCCGAGGTTGTGGCAATGGAGCATGCCCCGGTCAAGGCGATCGAACACGGGAGCACGGAAGTCGAGTTGGCGCAAGTGCATCCGCCAACCGCTGTCCCGACGGAGCAACTGCCCAAGACAGCCAGCATGAAGCGCCTGCCGAAGACAGCCAGCCCGTTGCCGTTGCTGGGATTGGTAGGGATCGTTTTTCTGGCCGCCGGGTTTGGCGCTCGATCTTTGTCAAAGACAATTCTGTAAACCAGACATCGGGGGGCTGGAGCGATAATTGAAGACGAGATGCAGATTCCTTCTGGGAACGAGCCAGTACATCTTCCTTGTGCTGGGACTGGCTGCGCTGAGTTATTGTGGTTTCGTTCTGCTGAACGCGACCCTTTATCAGTCCTATCAGAAGCGGTCATTCGAAAAGATAGGAGGATCGTCAGCATACACTCCCGCTCGGCTGGTAGCGGACCAAGTTAAACGAGCAGGCTCGCCGCTGGGCCTGCTCGAAATTCCGAGTATCAGTTTCTCGGCAGTCGTTCTGGAAGGGGTCGATGCGCCTACGCTTCAGCGAGCGGTTGGCCATGTTCCTGGCACGGCGTTGCCCGCGCAGCCCGGGAATGTGGCGATTGCCGGGCACCGCGATACATTCTTCCGACCGCTGAGAAATATCCAAAAACATGATGAAATTACGTTGACCACGCGGTGCCAGTCCTACCGCTATCGCGTTGAATGGACCGAGGTGGTGGCGCCCGACGACACACAGGTCCTGGAATCCTCGCCTCAGTCGACACTTACTCTGATTACTTGTTATCCGTTTTACTTTGTGGGCGCGGCGCCGAAGAGGTTCGTCGTCCGAGCGGATCGGATCGCCGAGTGATTGGCGCCCTCGTTCTTTAGGTGCGGCTTGGAGTCTCACGGCACGGGAATTCTGGTTCCTGCTCGGAAGGGTATGGAGAACCAGTGGCTGGCTTTCGGGCGTCTCTCGCCGAACACGCTGTCGAAACGCAAAGCAGAACCGTCCTGCCTCCGTAAGAAATAGCGACTGGTTGGACGTTACCCGCATCCGTCCGCCCTACCAGTCTGCAAACTCGCCTTCGCAACAGCAACACACTCCCGTATGGAAGCCGCGGGTCGCGCCACACAACCATCGGCAGGGAGATTCAGATGAGATGAATGAGACCCAACCCCCAGCAGCGTGATCGTGAGAAGGAAATCCGCGGCCCAAGCCGTCTTCCAAACGCCTTGGTGTTTGGAGGCAACCTGTGATCTTGCGCTCAAGAACAGCTTCCCCGCCTCACAGAGGATGATTTGGCGTCGAGAAACCTCAAATGTGCCCGTCATCAGGCGTGGCCAAATCCAGTTGGACTATCGATCTGCTTCGCGCTCGCGTCCCTGGCAAACTCTGCAATATGGCGGAAGAGTTGATGAAGGGACTTCGCCAAGCTAATGGAGTTGCTTCAGTACATTTATAGGGACTACCATGCTCTCGCGACCGTTGAAGAATTGCCTAAGGGTGCTGAGTAGGCAAAATGCCAACGCACTACTCTCCAATATCGTCAGCGAGTTGATCAGTTTCGGCCCCGCCCCCAGGAGCTCGGTTGACAGACGTGCACCGGGTTGTATCGGATGGCGAATCCACTTTAGACT
>DATLVQ010000022.1:0-2130 GCA_035577325.1 Bryobacteraceae bacterium
CGTTCGCTGCTGCAATTTCCAATGCTCGCGAGCCTGGCGCAGGCCGCGCCGCCGGCCACAAGCCTTAGGCTCTCGGTCCGCGTGGAAGCGCTCTTTCGCGACATGAATCTTCCGCAGATGATGGAGAAAGTTGCCGAGGCCGGGTATCAAGGATTCGAGTTTGGCAACTGGCGCGCGCAGGATGCCGAAGCGATCACGAAGTTGAAGAACAAGCTGGGTCTGGAGTGTGCGTGTCTGGTGGGAAACCGCGCCGTGAATCCCAAGGGCATGACACTGGTCGATCCGGCTGATCGCGAGGCTTTTCTGGCTGAGATAAAGGCGTCAACCGAAGCCGCGAAGCGCTTCGAGACCTCGCGCCTGGTCACGCTTACGGGCAATGAGCTGCCTGGTGTGTCGCGCGAAGCTCAACACAAGAGCATCGTCGAAGGCCTGAAGCGCGCGCACGACGTGGTGGCGCCTCACGGCGTCACGCTCATCGTCGAGCCGCTCAACACGCTCGTCAATCATCAGGGCTATTATTTGAACCACACCACCGAAGCTTTCGAGATCATGCGCGAGGTCGCGAGCCCCAACGTGAAAATTCTGTTCGACATCTATCACGTGCAAATCATGGATGGGAACCTGATCGACACCATCCGCAGGAATATCGCGTCGATCGGCCACTTTCACGTGGGCGATGTTCCAGGACGGCACGAGCCTGGAACCGGCGAAATCAATTATGCCAACGTGTTCCGCGCGATTCGCGAGACCGGCTTCCGTGACTTCGTGGCCATGGAATACGGGCCTTCGAAAGATCCTATGGCAACATTGGCGACGGTTCGGGCCATGGCGGCAAGGTAGGGCTGGGGCGCGCAGGGCTCAATCGTAAACGAAGTGCAAGACTTTCTTCAGGTCGTCCCACGCCTCGTGTTTGGCGTTCTGGTTGTACGGGCGCAGCAGGTAGGAAGGATGATACGTCACCATCAGCGGCACATCGCGCCACTTGAACCAGTTTCCGCGCATGCGCGTTACGCCCTCTTTACGGCCGAGCAGCGCGCGCGCGGCGGTAGCCCCGAGCGCGCAGATAGCCTTGGGCCGAATCGCGGATAACTGGCGGAACAGAAACTGGCCGCAGATCTCCATTTCGTCGGGCTCGGGTGTGCGGTTTTCCGGCGGCCGGCATTTCACCACGTTGCAGATGTAGACATCCCGGCGCAGGATCGGAATGCCTTCGCGCTTGGCCGTGCCTTCGATCATTTGCGTGAGCAACTGTCCCGCGCGGCCCACGAACGGAAGACCCTGGGCATCTTCATCCGCGCCCGGACCTTCCCCCACAAATACCAGCCTGGCCTGCGGATTTCCCGAGCCAAACACGATGCTGTGACGGCGTTCATGCAGCCGGCAGCGTTTGCAGTCGCCGATGTCTGCGCGGATCCGCTCGAGCGTGTCACCCTCGGGCGCGAGACTGGGAAGCACGATGAGCGTTGATCGATTCTCTGGAGCCGTTTCGACGGCGGGTGTGACGTCTCCGCGTTCGTCTGACTCCTGTATTGCGTTCCGCCTGTAAAGGGTTGTGAATCCTAGATCCTGGTAGAAGGTCAGGTACTGCCGCAGCTTCTCAGCGTCCATGTGCCGGTGCCGCGAGCGCGCGGCGAAGTTCGAGCGCCTGGTCCAGGATCTGATCGGCCAGCTCGCGTTTGGAAGCGCGCGGCAGGTGGAGGATTTCACCGGTTCGCATGGCCAGCAATACTTCGTTCTGGTCCGATTCAAATCCCACGTCGGCGCCGCCCACAAGATTGGCTACCACCATGTCGCAATTCTTGGTTTCGAGCTTCCGCTTGGCTTCGCGTTCCAGGTTTTCGGTCTCGGCCGCGAATCCGATCAAGAGCCGGTCTTGTTTGTTCCGCCCCAACTCGGCCAGGATATCGGGCGTAGGATCGAGTTCGAGCGACATGCGGGCCGCCGTCTTCTTCACCTTCTGCCGCGGCACGTTTGTCAGATGGAAGTCCGCGACCGCCGCCGACTTGATCACGACCGTGGCGCGAACCAGTTGCTCCAAAACCCTGGCGCGCATCTCATGCGCCGTGCGCACCGGGATGACGGTCACGCCGGGTGGCGCTGCCAGGCTCACCGGGCCGGAAACAAGAATGA